>NZ_JBVAYF010000013.1:0-156229 GCF_055413345.1 Pseudaeromonas sp. HNCC25DJ180 | reverse complement strand
TTGTTTCTCCATCCTCCAGTGTATCTCACTCGGAAGCCTTTCCTTATATCATCATAAGATGCATTGACTCTGGCTCTTTTGTTTGAAAAGAGTACCAGATTCATCTGTGACACTTGATGTTGATGTAATACTCTGCGAAATTGCCCGCTGACAGATTTCTTTACACATATTCACAAAATAATGGCCCTTAGCATAGGGATTATGCTGTGGGTCAGTAAACGGGTTGCTCCCCTTGTGAGGCGCTCTGCGAGGTGGTCGGAGAGTGCGTTACCTGTTTAGTATGTTTTATTTCATGGATGATTTCTCGAATGCTGCCTTCTCTGCGCCCTTTTGCCTTGGCCCCTGGCTTTTTTTTGCTCCTGATTTTTTTGTTATTATCCTTTCCCGCTGTCGCGGACTTAAATATTAGAGCTAACAGCCAAATTGGCAACGTGGCTAATAACTACACACTCTCTGTGGATGAATGTGACAAGTTACAAAGTGTGGCGATACAGAGTGGATTAGAGGGCTCTCAGCAACTCACCGCGAAAGATGCCTATCAAGATAGCCAATATTCCAATATCTGCTTCTTTGATTTTTCTTTGTCTGACTCATCTTCTCTATCTCCACGCGTGGAAGTAAAAAAACAAGATAGGGAGCTCATTTCATATAGTGAGTCATTCAAATCAGAGGGTAATGCGCCAGCCATTAACATTATTTCAGCGAAAATTTCAGGAGAGGATGGCAAGCAAGATCTAACTGTCGAGTTTGAAGCAGAAGATGATCTGGATGTTCGTTATTTAGAGGCATCAATTACGGGACTTAGAGCATCTGATCTTCGCGCTGCGGGTGGCGTTCTGGCTCAAGTTAAAGATAAGGCGTTTGTCACTACAGATAAACCGGTTCGCATTTACCCCCTGAGCGATGAGCAAAATACTTATTTTGCTACTCTGCCGATTAAACAGACTCTTTCAACCAGCGCTATCGCTAATGACGTACTGGTTCTAGTTGATGCTGCCGTTGTCGATAGTAGTGATAACCGGGCTACTGATTCACAAATATTGCTGACGGGCGATAATATTTCCGAGACGGCAGAGGCGCTAATTGTCTCTAATGATAAAATAATATTGAGTGATCCGCTGCAAACAGCGGTTATTTCAGCCTCAGTTCGTTATCAGTTCCGTGGTTTGGTTAATGTCACGGGTCTGGGGTCCGACGTCAGTTACCACTCATCTCATCCAGATATTGTTGCTGTAACCAATGATGGCACTGTCTATCCCGTTGCCGAGAGTGCGGGGCAAGAAGTAAAAATCACTGTCTCCTATCCAGGGTTACCGGATGTCACCATTCCTGCGGTTGTTGATTACACCAAAAAATTAAAAGGCTTAGCCATTGAACATGGTGAGGTGAACAGCGCTAAATTTGTCATCTCGCGACTAAATCACTATGTGGATCTTCCAAGGTTAGTCGGTGTTTACAACGATGACTCCAGAGCGCTTATCCCGGATAACTGGAAGCCAACCGTCACCATACCTGAGCCTTACCGCTCAGTTTTGTCGTTTGATGAACAGGGTAAAATTCGCGCTTCGGCCGTGATCAGTGATAAGACGCCTGCGCAGTTATTGCTCTCTCTCCCCCAGTTGCCGGGCATAAGCACTGTACTTGAAACTTCGGCTCTGGATGCGGCTCCCTCTATCGAGCTGCTGGCTCCGGGCTCCTTGACCGCGCCCAGTGAGTTAAAGCTGCAGGCCAAGGTCAACGATGATGTGGGCATAACCCGAGTTGATTATCTAATGGATGGTCAACTGGTCGGTAGCCGTAACAGCGCCCCATTTGATTTGAGTATGCCGGTACCAAAAGATCTGGTTGGTCGGGAGCTGGAGTTTAGTGCCATCGCTGTAGATAGCGCCGGACAGAAAACGAGTACGCAACCTCAGCAGGTCAAGATATTAGCAAAACAGGAAGAGACGCTTCCTGACTATAAATTTGAGATGCCCGATGATGGGCAGCGTTTTGTAGAAAATAGCCCATTCACTCTGCAAGTGGCCGTGCCGCTTGGCATAATGCCGGATGTTCAAGAGCGGAGTGTGCTCTCTCGTGTCGAGTTTTTTACTGATGGCAGCAAGATAGGGGAGGCATCATTTCCCCTGCTGGCTCAACGCACCGTTATCGTAGACGGTAAAGAGGAAACGGCTCTATTTGAAATATGGCGCTTACGGACTAATACCCCATCGGTTGCGACTAAAGAGTCAACACTGGCAGTGTCGGCTCGTCTCTATACCAATTCGGGTACTGTGGCTGATGCTCCAGCACGTCTGATCCGGGTGCAACAAAATAGCGCGCCCTCCGTCAAGATCCTTGCGCCGCAAGCGGGGAGTAGTGCCACGGTCGGCCAAAAAGTGAATTTTGCTGTCGAAGTTGCCGACGACACCCTGCTAAGTGGTACTCAAGTTGATCTGCTGCTCGATGACAAGGTGATCCAAAGCCAAACTATCACGGCCCAGAGTGATGATGAGTTACTCGTCCCGGCCACAACCCGGCAGCTGATATATAGCTATACAGTGACAGCGGAGCAATTGGGTGACACGCTTAAATTTAAGGCAAGAGCGACAGACTATCACCAGCAGATCACTGAATCGCCCGCGCTGAAAATAACCACAAGCGAAGACCAGCCGCCCACAGTCGCACTCTCCTATCCCGTCACGGGGACGTCGTTTGTGGCGGGCTTGCCGTTGCAGATCAGAGCGAATGCGGTTGATGACCTCGGAATTGCCAAGGTTGATTTTTTAGTAAATGGCATCACGGTAGGGTCAGATAACCAGGCCCCTTATGCGTTTGAATACCCGACACCGCAAAAGATCGCTAATGAGCAAGAGTTAACCCTAGCGGCTGTTGCCACGGATTCTGCCGGACATGTCGTTACCAGCAATAGCGTTCATGTGACACTGGGCCATGATGAAGAGCCGCCAGTTATTAACCTGGCTTCGCCTGTGATTTCCGATACCCATGCGGGTGCGTCCGTCGCCAAAGTTATAGAGAATAGCGAAGTCGTATTAAAAGTTACCGGTTATGACAATGTGGCCGCCACTCGACTTGAAGTACACGGCATAGTCAAAAGCGGGAATAAATACCTTTTAACCGGTAACGCCAATGATGTTGTTACCGGCGATGAGTTTGCCCCGCAAAATATTCCTGGTGCCGTGCATGCCTTCTCTGCGTTGAAATTAGTGCAGGTCCCGGCATCGACTAAGAATTCTGCGGTTGAATTTGACTCCTACCCCGTCTCCATCACAGCTTGGGATGAGGCGGGAAATAGCTCGACCACCTCGGCTGTCATCGGCGTTATGCAGGACAGGGCACCACAGTTGGTTGAGTTGGAGCCCAATATCAACCAGCTGAGTGTCGCGGGTAAGCTGCAGCTGGGCGTGTTAGCCAAGGATGATAAAGCTGTTGCCAAGGTTAAGGTGACTTACTCTATCGCGGGGCGTGTGATCAAGGTTAAAACCTTCGACGCTTCTCATGGTCTGACTCTGCTACCCACTGTGCAGCTCAGTGATGAGCTGGATTTAGCCTCGCTGCATGATCTGGACAATATTAACCAAAAGTTGCGGATCACGGCCGTCGCTTATGATGAGAATGAGCAGGCCTCGGCTGAGGTGAGCCGAAGCGTCGACATAGTTGCCGATCAGATTTCTCCACAAGCGGCCCTCTCTTCACCCACTCCTGGTGCCACCCTGTTTACATCTGAAGCGACTCGCTTTAAGTGGCGTGCACTTGACCCATCAGGACTCAAGAGCATAACTGCGACGGTGCAGGGCAAGAGTATCTTCTCATCGGCACTTAACCTGAGCGTGAACGCTGAAGGAGTGTTTGCATTTACTCCTGCTGAGTCGGGCGAGTTGGTGATTGAGCTGGTTGCGGTGGATCGCTTTGATAATAAGAGCCGCTCCGAGTGGCGTTATCAGGTTAATCGTAACCAGGCGCCAGAGATTTCGATTCGACAGCCCGCCGCAGGTTCACGCCTGCAGGAGGGAGAGTCATTCAATGTGACGGCTTTGGTCACGGATGACAGAAAATTGAGCAGTGTCAGTTTCTTGGTCGTGGAGTCAGGCAAAGAGCGGTTAGCTAAGAGTGTGACTGGCCGTGAGCTTGAGCAAGCTGTGGCGCAGGGTGGCTATTTCTCCGTTTCATTACGCGTACCTAATCGCGATGTCGCTGGTTCTGGTGTTGTGTTGCGGGCTACGGATGATAGTCAGGTCGTCTCCTCTTTGCTGCTCGATCTGGATCTAGAGGACGATACAGAAGCCCCCACAGTGGTGCTAGCGGCACCAACTTCCGCCGTGACCCTCTATCCAGGCGAGTCGTTTGAGCTATCTGGTACGGCGACCGACAATTTCTATGTCGATAATGTGCTTCCCGTTCTGCTGAACAAGCAGGGGGGAGTCGTTCCCGTCCAGTGGGAAAGTTTCAGCCGAAATGAGCACATTGAACAGATCAAGGTAGCTAACCCTGGCAGCCTGGGCTCTATGGTGGTGGCCGAGCGTTTCAACGTTGATTTTAAAGCCAGGTTGCGTCTGCCTGTCGATCTGGCCAGCCAGGGCGATGAGTTTACCCTTCAGCTCCAGGCTGAAGATAAGGGAGTCAATAAGACGCTGACTCAGCCCCTAGCCATACATCTGAAACAGGACGATGAAGCCCCCAAGATTGTCTTGAGCTCGCCGCTGAAGAGTCTCTATGACAGACAGAGCAGCCCGTTGGCCCTCTCTATTAGCGACAATGTCGGGATTGCCAGCTACAAGGTGCAGATTGCCGACCCCACGACTCGTCTCATTGAGCAAAAGCAGGGTCTATCGACTCAGCGAGTGGATGTTAACTCGCCTACTGCGATCGATCTTGCGCGTTTTGTGCCGCTGAATGGTAAGGCGGCACAATTCACCCTGCATATTGAAGCAACTGACTTAGCGGGCAACCCAGCCACGCTCAATCAGGTGATTGATGTGCTCCCCGATCAGGCGCCCGAAGTCACATTGAGTGGTCGTGAGCCTGCTGCCCCGGCCAGCAGTGGTGGTGTAGCCTATTTCATGCTGCAGAGTCAGGATGATTATGTATCGGCAGAGGCGCCGTTACAGCTCTACCCACTGCTCACCACCTTGAGCGATATGGCAACGCGCAACCCTGTGGGCCTCCTGTCTCAGGATAAGAAACCACAGCCCACTATTACGTTGGCCTATCCCGAGGCGGGGGATCTATCGGCATCGCTGCTCATCAATGGGGTTCAACGCCTCTCTTTGCAGCAAGGCAAGCTGACTCTCTCTGCCGCAGAGCAGCAGAAAGTGGAGTTTTTGCAGCTGTCGATCCCGGGGCGTGAGCTGAGTTACCGTCTGACGTATCGTCAAAGCCAGGAGTGTGCGCCTGGTGAGCCCCATGAGGTGGTGGTGACGCCAGAGCAACTTCGTGGTGCGGGGGGCAAACTGGAGCTGCGCTCCTGGTTGCCGACCACTGCGACTACGGTTTGGATTCGACCAGAGGTGGTCGGGCAAGAGGGCGAGAGTTCATCACTCTTTTTGCAGAGCATTCGGATCGACTCGGGCAGTGTCGCCTCTCTTACTAGCTATCCGCATGGATCGGAAACCCGCTATCTGGAGCGCTTTGCCCATATCGAGTTGGCTCTGCAAGATAGTCAAAAGAGCGATGAGTTGGCCTATTTGCAACTCATGCCTGCCTTTACGCTACAGAGTGCCTTGGCTACCCGAGATGTGGCGGCCTTGCTGCCTGTGATGGGCAAAGAGACGGGCTACTCCCTGTTTGCCTATGCGGCGGATCGACTGGCCGCAGAGCGAGGGGCGCAGCCCCTGACAGCCTTGCTGACAGAGCAGGCCAAGCACGATCAACAAGCCCCGGAACTGAAGATACTCTCGCCTCTGGATGGCAGTGCCGTTCGTGCCGGTGAGCGCTTGACTCTGGAGCTGAGTGCCAAGGATGACTCAGGGCGGCTTGCCGAGTTGATGCTGCAGGATGGGGCGCAGAGCAAGACCTTGACGGGAGCTTTGGTGGGCGAGGATCACTACCGTTTTGTCTACGATGTGCCAAAAGATCTCAAGGGCGGTGAGCTGCCGCTAGTGGTCACGGCCAGCGACGAGAGCGGCCAGGTGAGCAGCCAGAGTGTGAAGTTGGCGATTCAGAGCAACCAGGCGCCACAACTTAGCCTGAGTGGTTTTGCCTCTTACATGGTCAATGGCCAATATCAGAAGCAGCTGACCGACGCCTCCAGACTCAATTATGGGGAGTTTTGGGTGCGCAGCGGGGAGACGTTCCGCCTGAGCAGTCGGCTGGTTGATGATGCCGCCCTGCAAAGTTATGCCATCTATCGGGTCAATCGAGATGGCAGCCGGACCACTGAGTTTTATCGTGCCTTCGGCACGCTCTGCCCTCAGGCCGTCATCAAAGAGGTGGCGCAGCAGGATGCGGAGCTGACGTTTGCCCAGAGTGAACCGACAGAGTATGTGCTTGAGCTCGTTGACAATTTGGGGCAGAAGTCGGAGCGGACTATCCTGGTTCACCCCTTGGATAACGTGGCACCGCAACTGCGTATCGTCACCCCGGCCAATAATCAATACATAGTGGCCGGGACCAGTCAGCTGAAAGTAGCCCTCGTGGCGGCAGATGATCGCCTGCTCAGCGGTGATCAGCTGGTGCTCTATGCCAATGGGGTTCAGCTACGCAGATCCGACGATAGTTCGACAGCCGTTTCGCTCTCCGATGCCGCGACACGCCAGGCGTTACAGAGTATTTATGATGCATTTGAGAGCAAGTACTCCGCCGATGTGGCCAAGGAGTATGGTGTCAGCAACTCTCCTAACCTCTTGTTGAAGAGCTATCTCTTTGATCTTCCCTCTTCGCTCATCAAGTCTAATGAGGTGATCCACTTCTCGGCGCAGGTCAAGGATAGTGACAACGCCATCGGCAAGCATGAGATCACCATACTCGGGGCCAAAGATGAGATCACTCCCGAGGTGGCGATTGCGCAGCCTGGGGTAGGCTTTGCCGCGCCAGAATCATCCGATTTTACCCTGGCGTTCCGGGGTTATGACAACGTCAAGGTCGAGCGTCTGGAAGTGTCAACCCACTATGGGGTGCGTAAGGCGGATGGTAGTTATCAAGAGCTTCCCTATGGTGCCGCCCTGCGTACCGTGTCGGGTATTCCGGCAACGGATGCCGATCCGGTCTCTACCAACAATGTGGATACGCCCCTCTATCAACAGAAGGTGCATGTTGCGCGTCTGGCCGATATTGCGGCACTTTTCCCTGCCTTGGGCGAGCTCAAGGGGGCCCGTTTTGATCTGTGGGTGCGCCTGACGGCCGTCGATCCATCTGGCAATCGCCGTAGCAAGGAGATCACCCTGCCGATCAAGGTGGATGAGGCACCTGTGGTCGATATCACAGCGCCGGTTGATGGAAGCCGTCAGGTGGAGTCGACCGCCCTCTATGTCAATGTGCATGCTTATGATGATGTCGGGCTCGATTCGTTACGCCTCGTCGCCGAGCAAGATGGCAAGCCGCTGTTTACCCAGCGCTTGCGCACACCTCCCTACAATTTCCTGGTTCCGCTCCCGGCCTTTGACCCGGATAACGCCGCGAACAACCGCATCACCCTCAAGGTGGATGCCATCGACACCTATGGTGCCGCCTATGGTGATCTGGACAAGCATAGGGCTGAGGAGCAAGCCACGATCGAGTTGGTCTCGGATGCTCCACCCGCTGTGGCCATTGCCGAGCCCACCGACGGCGCGGCCGTGGTGGAGGGCGAATACCTCCTGGTCAAGCTTAACGCGGTCGATGATGCGGGTGTGGATCGTGTCAGTTTGAATGTGGCCGGTTTACTCGGCGGGGACAAGACGCTCATAGATACCTCTGCGCCCTATGAGTTTTTACTGCCCGTGCCCTATGGTCAGGCAGGCAAGCCTCTGCAGCTTTCGGCATCGGTTACTGAGCGTCGAGCCCAAGGGGCTCGCACTGTGCCGGCCCTGCGCAAGGTTACGGTCAATGTTAATAAGGATACCCTGCCACCCGAGATCACCCTGCAGCAGCCTCCGGCGGCGGGGGGGACCCTGGCCGAAGGGCGGCCACTGCCTTACCAGATGCAGATCCTGGATAACGTGCGAGTTGGCAGTGCCAAGCTGCAACTCTTTGTGGATAAGAACAGTGATGGTGAGTTTGCCGCCAGCGAAGAGGTGGCGCAGTCACTCCTGATCTCGGCCCCTTGGTCGGGAAGTTTACCTGTCGACACCATGGCGCATTATCTGCCCGAGGGGGCCCAGCTGCCTGAGCGTATGGCCCTGCTCTTCAGGGTGACGGCTCGCGATGGGGCGGGTAATGAGAGTGTCGAGCAGCGACAACTCTACCTGGTCAAGAATGCACCGCCACAGGTGCAGGAGATCCAGGCGCTCAATAGCCAGGGGGTTAATCTGGGCTCCCACTTGACCCAGCTCACGGCGGGACAAAAGGTGCTGCTGAATGTGATCGCCTCCGATCCTGAGGCCGGGGTCCAGAGCGTGGCGCTCTACCAGGCTATCGGTAAGAACGCCCCCTTCACCGAGCTCTCTCGGGATGGCGCCGCTCCTTATCAATTCCATATTCAGGTGCCTAAAGATAAGGTTGGTGAACCCATAGCCTTCAAGGCCCTAGCGGTTGATGTGGATGGCAATGCCTCGGCGCTCTCTGCCCCACGCAGTTTCACCATTCAGGCCGATATGCCCCCCAGTGGGCAGATAGTGCAGCCAGCCAATGACAGTAGCGTCATCATAGATGGTCAGCCCCTGGAGATAGTGGTCGATGCCCGGGATGATCTGGGCAGTGAGGGGGTAGACAGGGTCCAGTTCTATCTCAATGGCAACCTGGCGTATACCGCCTATGACTCCCTCTCCGCCACTCAGGGTGGCTCAGGGCAGGATCACCTCTATAAGGCCGTCATTGATGCGCCCAAGGGGGTCGATGGTTTTGCTCTGCAAGCGACGGTATTTGACAAGTTGGGGCAAAGTGGTCTGACCCAGGTCGTGCATGTGGGCCGGGTAGAGGATACGGTCAAGCCCAAGCTGGAGATATTGCAACCCTTTGCCAACGATGTGTTGACCTCAGGTGAACCTCTGGTGGTGGCCGTGGGTGTCACCGATATCGGGGTTGAAGAGGATCGCAAGGTCAAGGTCCAGTGGATCCGCGAGTATCAAAATGAGCAGGGTGAGTGGTTGACCCTGGCTAGCAAAGATCTGGTGTTGCAGCACAACGATGATGACTCGGTGCGCCCCGTCATCAGCAAGAGTGATGTGAAAAATCACTACTTTGTCTATTGGCAGCAGTTTGCCGACGGCGAGATATTGCAGCGCCAGCACTACAAGAATGAGCGGGTACGTCTGGTGGCTGCGGTCAATACGCCCAACCATGTGGTGCAGCGTGAGGAGTGGCATGAGATAGGTATGCCTATCAGCCATAACCTCTACCTGCAACCGGGTAAAAGCGAACAGGCCAAGTCTGCGGCGAAAAGCGTCTACTACAACGCGGTTGCCCAATACAAGTCTGCCGAAAATACCGGCGGAGTGATCGCCGCCTGGTCGACCCTGGATCCTTACAAGTTTGAGGAGGGGCTTGGCGCCCACTATCCGCTGCTGAGCACGGATAGTGAATGCGTGGCCTGTACTGGCCTCTTCCTGGCCGATCTGGGCGTGGAAGATAGCCAGAGTGGCGATCAATTTGTCTACTCCGATCTGACCAATGGGGCCGCCCAGTGGTTTGAAGGGTCGATCTCGGAACTGCATGCCGATGCCAACATGGTGTTGGCGACCAAGCAGGGGATCCCTACCCAGATAACGCAGGATAGGGATCACCCGACTCAGTTTACGTCGCTGCTGCGTGCTGGCCTCTCCGCTGGCGTGGAGAAGAGTGGTCTGCAGCAGGGAAGCTCCGAAGGGGAGCTGCTGCTCTTTACCCAGCAAAATGGTGATGAGCAGTTTGGTTTGCCCTACCTGCTGGCCGGGCGTATCGAGTTGCCCTATCCCCAGGTGTATGGCCTGGATCGTCAGGATAATCTGGCCTTCGTGGCCAACGGTAATGGCGGGGTCCAAGTCATTGATATCAGCCGTCTCTCGGCACCGAGCCATCTTGGCTATATCAAGCCGGATGGCTATGCCAGAGACGTGAAGCTCAAGGATCACTACGCCTTCATCGCCGCCTCCGAGCAGGGGTTGGTGATTGCCGATGTGGCGGACCCGACCATGCCGATCGTGGCCTCACTCGATACGCTGGGGGTGGCGAACCGTCTGCAGATAGTCGGGGATAGAATTTTTATCACCGACATGGCGGGGGAGGGGGCGACCTCGGCCCTGAGCGTCATCAATATCCGCGATCCGCTGCATCCGCGCATGGAGCGGGTCATCAACCTCAAGCCCAATCGCACCGATCTGCGCGCCGAGGGGGTTTATGATGTGGCCGTGGCCGGTAACCTGGCCTATGCCTCGGTTCACTATGTGGATCAAGCGGGCAAGCCCGCACAGACTCTGGTCGAGGTGATCGATCTGGAGCAGGTGGCCGAGACGGGTGTGGATGCTACCGTCCCCGTGATGATCAACCCTCATGCCACACAGCGGAGCTTCGCGGTGCGGGATATGGTCATGGCCAGGGGCGCCATGCAGTTGGCGGCGGGAGAAAAGGGTATTGCCCGGGTTGAGTTCAAGGAGCTGCAGCTGGTCGGGCATACCCCGGTTGCCTCCGAGCGTCAGGTCTCCACCGATCTGGCCAAGATCCGACTTGAGCTCTCGGCCGTATTGCCAGCCGATGTGGATCTCCACAAGGCGGTGAGCGTCTACCGTGGCGGCTACCCGCTGGGTGAGGAGATGGCGGATGGCTTCAATGTGGCCTTCGCGCAACGTCAAAGCGCCGATAAGTCAGAAGCAGAGGCACACCGTTTCATCGAGCTCACTCCGCTGCGTCCGCTGGAGCCAGCCACAGAGTATGTGGTGGTGGTGCATCAGGGGCTACACCCTCTGACCGGTTACCCTCTGGCTCAAGATTACCGTTTCTCCTTCTACACCTCGGCGGCGGGCAATGCTGCCAAGCCGCAAATTACCTCCATCTCGCCGACTTGGGGCTCGATCGAAGGGGGCACCACGCTAACCATTCGCGGCGACCACCTGGATGCCAAGGCCCAGATCTGGATCGGCGGGCAAAAGAGCGAAGTGAGCAACTTTACTCCGGCTAAAACTGAGCAGGAGAGCGACCAATTAGAAGTGGTGACCCTGCCCCACTATGCGGGGGCGGCGGCCGTGCAGTTGACCAACGAAGCCGGGCTACAAACCACTGTGCTGGGTGGTTACACCTATGTGGATCTGCTGCAGATCTCCGCCGTCACGCCGGGCGTGATCCGGGTGGGGCAGCAGGGGGCAAACGACAAGGTGACGATCACAGGTTATGGTTTCCATGCCGGGATCACGCTCAAGGCCTACCCGTCAGGACACCCTGAGCTGGCTAAACAGGATGAGATAGGTTCACGTCTGCACCTCTATGGACCCCAGCGCCTGGAGTGGCTGGTGGCCGACTTTGGTGACAGCTATCGCGGCTTTGTCGACCTGGAGTTGAGGGATGCCCAAGGGCGGGTTGCACTGCGTCCTAATGCCCTCTTCATGGGACACCTGGTGGTGGATAGGGCGGTGCAGAGTCGTTCCCCCTTCTCTGCTGATGAGTTGAAAAAAGAGCTGGAGCGTCTGGCTAATGGCCTGCCCAGTGGTCTTAGCAAGGATGCGCAGAAGCTACCGCCGGGCAAGGTGGTGGATCTGGCCGCCGATGCCAAGTTGGGACTCATCTATGTGTTAGGGGCGCCGACTCCTGTGGTGAGTGGCCCTATTCATCAAAACATAGCCGACAGCGATACCCTGCGGGATTATGTCTCCCATGGCTGGATCGCCTTGCTGCACTATGAGCGCAGTAAGCTGAAGAATGCCGCCCCCATGGTGGGTCTGGGTTATTACGATCTGCCCAATGACATGACACCCGCCGCCATGGCGTTGTCTCGTACCCAGCTCTATGTGACGGCACAGGGCTATGATCTGCCTCTGCTGCAGAGTGAGCACGAGAACAACAGCTGGCTTCTGGTCTACGATCGCCTCGATCGTCTGCCCGATCTCTCACCCGATGGCGTCATCAAGAGCCAGGATCGGGACATACTCTACAAGTTACCGCTGCCGCTTGCGCAAGCTCCCTCCTCACTGCTGGCACTGGATGGCCTGCTGTTGGCGCAGATCGACAATGGTGGTGTGCTGGTATTCAGCATTGCCGATCCCAAGCATCCGGCTCTGGTTAACTATCTGGATTCAGCCCTGCTGGGCGGCGAGCGTCAGCCTTTGCATGCCCGCCACATGCAGGTAGAGGATGGCCGTCTGCTGGTCAGCAGCGATGGCTATCTGGTGCTGTTTGATCTCAACAAACCGGGCGCACCACAACTTGGCATACAGAAGATCCCCAATGGGTTAGGCGCACAGAGTGTCGCCTTGGGGGCGCCCCATGCACTCGCTCTGGGGGATCAGGGCCTGGGTGTGGTGGATGTCGAGAATCCCAACTACCTGCGTGAGTTGGGCCGTTATGTGGACAATGGTTTCCCGCTGCCCGGGTCGCTGGAGAGCATGGCGAGCAGCCGCACGCTGGTGACTCAGCTGCGTTCGCAACAATGTGATAAGGATTCATCCCGTTACTACTTGAGCCTCTTGGATGTGAGTCTGCCTGAGCAGATCCAGGTGCTCGACGCCCTGGCCCTGACCTCCTGTGTTTTCCCGCGTGAGGCAATAGCGGCCTATCCCTTGCTGCCTAATTTGCGGCAAAAACGGGCTCCCTCCCTGTTGACCGCGGATGGAGTCGCCGTGCTGGCCACCATGCCCGAAAGCCGGGAGTTGGGTGTCAGCGACGTGAAGCTGGTGGATCTGATGACTCCGGATCTGGTGACCCATAGCCCGGCACAGGGGGAACAGGGCGTGGGGCTTGATAGCGCCATTCACCTCACCTTCAGCTCGGCCTTGGTGATCCCGGCCGGTCAAACGGCCGAGGAGTATCTGGCTGCCTATCTGGCACTGAGTCAGCTGGATGGTTCGGCCAAGGGGACGCTTGTGCCAACGACCTTGGTCCTCTCGGCCGATAAGCGGGAGCTGACACTGACACCTAAGGCGCCTTTATTGGCCAATAGTGGCTATCGATTACAGCTGCGTGGGGAGAGTGCCAGCCGCCGCACGGCAGGGCTCTTTGATTATGCATTGAACTTCACCACTGGGCAGGGCGTGGGGAGCAAGCCTGAGCTGCTCTCCATCACGCCAGGCAGCTTGACGACCGCAGGTGGCGAGTTGCAAGTGGTGGTAGCGCAGGGTGAGCATCCCAGCTTTTTGCTCGGTGAGAGTGCCGTGGCCATCAAGGGGAGCGAACTGCTCGCCGATGGTTCGGTGCGTTATACCCTGCAAGCTCCGGCTCATGGTGCGGGCTTGGCCGGGCTCACAGTTGTCAATCAGGGTGGCCAGCAGAGTCGCTGGTTGGCGGCACTCCAGTATCTGGAGCCCTTGACCATCAGCACGAGTCTGCCGGCTCAAGGCAGCGTAAATGGTGGTACCCGGGTTCGCGTGGAAGGCTCGGGTTTCACCCCTGGCCAACTGGTCGCCGGTAAGCCAAGGACCCAGGTCTATCTGGGCGATGAGCCGGTCAAGGCCGATGATCTCAAGGTGATCTCCTCAACCGTGCTGGAGTTTACGACGCCACCGGGACAGTTGGGGAGGGCGGATCTGCGCATCGTGCTGGACAACGGCCAACAGGTTCGCGTCAAGGATGCTTTTGAGTATCAGCAACCGGTCAAAGCCACCATAGCGGGTGAGAAGATGGATCGCCTCTATGATGTGACGCTCGATCCTACTGGTACCTACCTGATGGGGGCGGCAGGGCGATCCGGTGTCATCATCTATAACATCGACTCCTCGACTCTGGTGGGGGATAGCAGTCAGATCACCAACCCGGATGATCTGTTGCGTCTGGTCGATAAAGATGGGGATGGCCGAGATGATCGTATCGTGGCTCGCACTCCGTTGCCGGATGGTTATGTGGCGCTGGGGATCCGCGCCTCGTTTAGCAGCCAGCGTGATCGTCTCTATGTGACGGCGGCCAAGTTCACTAAGGGACAACCTAGCGAGGCCCGTCTCTTCATCATAGCCATTGATGACGAGGAGATCGGCAAGAGCACTGTGGTTCGCTCCTTGCCGCTGGATGCCTCCTATGCCAAGGGGATAGTGGTCGACGGCGATCAAGCCGTGGTGGCCATGGGTGAGAAGGGGATAGGGTTTGTCGATACCTTCCTCAACACCAAGAGTTATCTGGCACAAAATCTGGTTATCGAGGGCGGCAAGCCAGCCCTGGATCTGGCGACCATTGCCACCCCGGCTGGGCAGGGCTCCCATTATGCCCTGGTCACGGGGGCCTATGACTTTAATAGCCAGCGCCTGCTGGAGCAGGAAAGAGTCGGGGCGGGTGGTTTCTATATCATAGCCAACGATACCCACACGGGCTTGCATGTGCGTGGCCAGTTGGATATCCCTGCCAGCCATGTGTTGGTCTCGGGCCACTATGCCTATCTGGCGGCCGGTGATGCCGGCGTCGCTATCGTCGATATCAGCGATCTGGATCATCCCAAACTGGTCGCGCGCGTGACCAATCAGGGCCATATCTATGATCTGGCTCTGAACGGCAATCTCCTCTATCTGGCCAAGGGCCAGGCGGGGATGGCCACCCTGGATGTGACCGATCCGCTCCATCCTCAACTGCTCCATGCCTATGCGGCCAGTGAGGGGGCGGCTATCTATACCCTGGAGGCGACAGCCTACTCGGCCATAGGCAGTGGCGTGACGGCGCTGGGCCAGGGCTTGGTGCAGGAGTCACCCGATGTGGCGCTCAAATTGCACAGCGTCACCCCGGGCAATGGGGTGCTGGATCGTAATGCTAACGGTGCGGTCGTGGTGCGCCTGCGCTTTAACAAGGCCATAGATAGTTATCCGGCTAACCGTAACCTCTTCCATGTGCAGAATGCGCAAGGGGCTGCGCTGCCCTTTACCCTGCAGCTGCAGAACAACGATGCCGAACTCACCCTGCGTGAGCCCGTCGCCTTGCAACCGGGCGAGCAGGTGAGTGTGCTGGTGGACCAAGGGCTGCAAGCCGCCAAGCCGGTGGCGCAGTCGCAAGGCAGCAGCTACTTGACTCTCTATCGTCTGGCGCACGCCCAGCGCGTAGAGCTGACCTACCGCGATGCGCGACAGGACGAGCTGGCGCTCTCTGCCGTGGTGCCTCGCCGCTTCACGCTCAATACCCCCGCGCCTGTGACCATCTCCATGCTGGGTATTCCCTCGACTCTCGATACGCTACAGCTCTATGTGGCGGATCAGGCGCTCAAGCTAGAGCGCATCGAGGCCAGCAGTGATGATGAACGGGTCAGCATGGTGACTGCCACCCTGCCTGCGCTCACTCAGGCGGGACAATATGATCTGGTGGCACGAGTCAAGCGCGGCCAGGTCTGGCAGGAGCTCTCCCTGCCTGGCGCCATACTGGTGGATAAACCGTTACAACTGAGTCGTGTGATACCCGAGTGGGGGCCCCAGCGCGGTGGCTCTTTGGTGACGCTCTACGGCCAGGGCTTTGAGCCAGGCACCTCGGTCTCGGAAGGGCTGAGCCTGCAGATTGGTTCGCTGCCGGTACAAAAAATCGAGGTGCTCTCTACGACCAAGCTGCAACTGGTCACCCCTCAGGGTGAGCCGGGGCGCCATGAGGTACGTGGCCGCGATCGCTATGGGCGCCAGGCCATTCTGCCTGCGGCCCAAGGTTTTGGTTATGGCATCACTCAGCTTGCCTATACGCAGGCCAATTCTGTCCAGCCGCTGGATATCCAGATTGATCAACAGAGCGGGGTCGCCATCACAGGAGCGGGTCTGTTCCGGGCTATAGGCAAGGCCCAAGTGGTGGATGGCTTGCTGCTGCCAGAGTCCTGGTTGGCGGCCACCTACAGTGTGCAAAATGGCTTGCAACCCACACTGGTGGGCGGCTCCAGCAGCCTGCCTGTCAGCGGGAGTGATGGCTCGGCGCTTAAGCGTTACATCACAGAGAGCCGGCTGCTGCAAAAGGCGCTCAATCCCTCCACCATGGAGATAGATCTGGAGCGCCTGAGCCTGGAAGAGCGTCAGCTCTATCAGCGCGTAGCGGGGGGAACGATTCCTCTGTCCGCCGACTCTGTGCGTCTGGCGCGCCAGAGCCGCTTCGATGGCTCCGTCTGGCATAAGCAGCTCTATGTGGCCAATGGTCCGGCCGGGGTCGCCCGCTTAAATCTGGATGATCAGAATAGCCTGCAGAGTGCGGGTAACCTCTGGACACAAGAGGGGCTCTTTAACGGAGTCACAGCTCAAGGGGCGGCGCTCTTTGCCGCCAAGAGTTCGGGGGAGGGTGAGCCACCCCTGGGGCCAGCATGTAGCAGTATTCCTTACCCTGGCTCGGCCACAGGGGTAGTTTCGGCCAACCTGATGGTGGCTAATGACCCCGTCTACATGGGTAGCGTGCCCTTTATCAAGGGGGGGCAGAGCCTGAGTTATCACCAAGGGTGGCTCTATGGTACCCAAGCCGGTGCCGCGGCCCTGTGGGGGGGCGAGTGCCCACCCGGCTGGCAGATGGAGACGGCATCCAAACTGTTTGACGGTCATGCGGATACGGTACAGGCCCAGGATCTGTTCGATCCCTACCTGCAGCGCAGTTGGCTCTTCAGCAATACGGTCTTTGATCTCAACGAATATGGGGATTACCTGATCGTGGCCCTGGGGCGTGATGGGGTCGAGATAGTCGAGAAGGCTCGCCCCGAGCGCAGAGTCCGGGTGGATGTGGGCAGCACGTTGCAGGCCACGGCCGGGCGAGCCATTCGTCTGCAGCGTTACGGCAGTCTGCTCTTTGTGGCCGTGGATTCCGGCCTGGTGGTGTTGGATCTGCGCGATCCCATGGCACCCAAGGTGGTGTCAGCCGGGAACGATGAACATTTTAATGCCGTCGATATCTATCGCGACCGCCTGATGGTGGCCGCAGGCAGTGCCGGCCTGGTGAGTATGCAGTTGCCAGGGGCCATAGTCATGGCGACCTCGGTGGAGGAGGGGGCCCCTCTGGCCGAAGGTGAGCCATTGCGCATTACCTTCAACGAGCCCGTCACCCTGGACTCCTTCAAGCCTGTGGTGACGCAGCAGGGACGCTCGCAACCTCTGGATCTTACGGTTGAGCCTGTGCAGCCCACCTCGGGTGCGGCGCGTGAGTTCACGCTGCGCTTTGCCCGTGAGGCGGGTAGCCGCTACCTGATCTCCATCCAGGATACGCGTAACCTGCGTGGCGGCACTCAGTGGGCCCCCTTCCAGCAGAGCTTGCTGGCAGCGAGCCAAGGTGCCAAGCAGCCCCAGATCTATCGAGTGGAAGCTGGGGCGTACTGGCAAGGGGCACAGCAACCGATCCGCATTCTGGGAGAGGGCTTCCGAGCCGCGACGACGGAACTTAAGCTCTATGTAGACAGCTACCCACTCAGCTACAACTGGATTGATGAGCATACCCTGGAGATCCCGGCGGCGGCGCTGGATCAGCTGCCGCTGCAAACAGGACAACACCACCTGCGTCTGGCCGACCATGAGCTGACGGCCGAGTACCTGGGGGCGATAGTCACGGGGGCGCGACTGGCCGATGCCACCTTCGAGGCGAGCCCCAATGCCATCGACATGGCGGGGGGCAACCTTGTCCAGATCTCCGCCTCCGCCGAGGTGATACTGCCTGGCAGCAAGGTGATATTGCGCGGCAGCGACAATACAGAGATCACCACACTGACCACGGCTAATGGCAGTTCAATCATTGACTTGGAAGATGACGTGCGCGATCTGCAGCACTTTAGCTTCCGGGCCCCTGGTGTGCTGGAGCCTGGCGTCTACCAGCTCTTCTTGCGTTCGGCAGGTCATGAGTATCCCGTCGGCTCGCTCTCCTATACCCAAGGTGTGGGGCGTGAGTTGCAGCTGCCCAATTATCCACCTCAGGTGATGGGCGCCATGCAGCAAAGTGGTGAGAACCTCTTCGTCGGTGTACGTGCCGGTGCCTCGGCCACCAGCAACAACAAGAGTCTGCTGAATTCTGGCTTGGAGATCTTCGATACCACCGTATGGGAGCACCCGGTTCGCTTGGGTCAGCTGGCGACCGCCCAGCCCGTCACGGGCATAGCCTTGGTGGACGATCTGGCTTATTTGGCCAGCGGCAGTGATGGCTTGCTGGTGGTGGATATCCATAATCTGCAGCAACCTCTGCTGCTCAATCGCTTCCCTGTGCCGGGTCAAGTGGCGACCGATGTGGCCTTTGATAGCACACGGCAGATGCTGGCCATGTCAGTAGCAGATGAGCTTGGTAGCGGTTTCATCCGTTTCTTTGACCTGCAGCAGGAGCAGTTGGATCCTCCCGCTGGCTATCAGAGTCTACAGTTCAGTGAGGGAGAATTGCGTGGCCAGCCGCTGGATGTTCAGTGGCAGGACGGCCAGCTGCATGTGTTGCTCAAACGTGGCAAGAGCCTGGCGTTGGTGACCTTTGACCAGCTGCCGAATAGTAAACACTATCAGCTGACTCCATTGACGCATGGTCAGACAGCCGAGTTGCAGGCCTCCATGGTGATGCAACATGGTCAGTTGCTGGTCTCCGTGGGTGAGGAGAGCGTGCTCTACCGCCAGGATGCACAGGGGAGGTGGCAAGCCAGTTATTGGGAGGCGAGCGGTAGCCAGGGCGCGGAATTGATGACCAGTGAGGGGGGCGTCATTCGCGGCAGTACGGGTGGTGCCACCATGCTCAATCCGAATGGGTTAGTGGTCACCGAGCTGCAGCCAGCCGCCGGGAGTACCCTGGGTGTGGATGAGCCCATCCATATTACCCTCAATAGCCGGATCAACACCTCGGCTGAGCTGCTCAGTCGTGCCGTGCGCCTGAGTGATGGCGCGGGGCAACCTCTGCCTGCCGATAGCTATCAGCTCTCGGCCAGTAACCGTATTACCGGTGCCGAGTTGACCATACGCCTGGTGGCGAACAAACTCGCCACAGGCCCGATCACGCTTCAGCTGACCGATGCCCTGTTGGCGCTCAATGGGGTGGGATTACAGAGTCCGGTGACGGCCAACTACACGCTGCTGGCGGGTGTCAGACCCGAGTTGAGTCGTGTCGAGCGTCTGGTGAATGGCAAGGAGCTTGGTCACTTCTTCCACGGTGAAACGGGCGAGGTGGCCGTGCTACACGGTGCCCACTTCGGCACCCGTGGTGATGAACTCAAAGTGACTATCGGGTCGACTCTGGTTCCGGCGTCGGCCATCCGCAGCGTGCGGGATGATCGTATCGAGTTGGTGCTGCCCAATCTGTTCCTGGGGAGCGAGGGGCTGGCGTTGCCGGTTGGGGTTACGCGTCAACAGGTGACGACGCTGCGCCACGGTGCCTTGGTGATCCTGCCCAAGATCGGCGTGCAAGAGGTTGAGCCGCTGCGTGGCGCCCCGCAGGGTGGCAATGTGGTGGATCTCTATGGTCGCGGCTTTACCCAGGATACAGTGGTGAAGTTCGCCGGGCATCAGGCGGGCGATCTGCGTCTGCTCAGTGGCAATCACCTCCAGGTTCGTGCTCCGGCTGGCGACTTCGGTTATGCCCCTATCACGCTGGAAAACCCGATCTTCCCGGGTGAGCAGGCCAAGTCAGCGCAGGATTACTTCTATGCGGGCAAGGAGACGGGATCCGTCGATCTGGCAGCAGACAAGCCTAGCCCCATTGCCTCCATCGCGCTCAACGATCAGATCCTCTATGCGGTGACGGGGGGGGAATATGAGGTTTATAACCGTCAGGGTCGCCTGAGCAAAAAGCTCAAATCCAATACTGCCCGTCTGGTGGTCGCCGATGTTTCCGACCCCGTGCATCCTGTGGTGGTGAACAAACTCTTTGCCGATGGCAGCAAGCCCTACAGCTATGACATCACGGGGGGACTCGGTACTTCGGGCTTTAGCAGCGTGAAGGCGCAAGGGAATAACCTCTATGCCATAGGGGGGCGCTCGCTCTTCCTGTTTGATACCACTTTGCCGACCGATCCTCTGCTGCTGACCCGTATCGATCTGACCTATGACGTGCGGGATCTGGTTCTGGATGGGGATCTGCTCTACCTCTCCCACGCGGGGGGGATAGAGGTCTATCGCCTGAGCAAGGAGCGGAAGCTGGAGTCTGTGGCCTCCATCAGTCGGACTCAGCTCAAGGGCGTGCCTTATGCGTTGGCATTGGATGGGGATAGTCTCTGGGTCGTTCTGGCTGACTCTCGTCGTGTCGTCGAGGTTGAGCTCGGCAGCGGTGAGTACCGGATAGGGCGAGGCTTTGATACTCAGGATCAGGCCAGTGCCCGTTTCCGTCCTCAATCCCTGCTGGTGCAGGGGGATCTGGCGCTGGTCTCCTCGGGCAGCAAGGGGGGCGTCTTTGCCTATCGTTTGGACAATGCGACGGCCATTACGCCTGTGGCGAGTCTCAATCTGGCTTACCTGGTGCGCAATGGCACCATCAATGCCGGTCAGATGCAGCTTCTGGGGCAAACCCTCCATGTGGCATCGGGCCAAGGCGATCTGCAGCTGTTTGATCTCTCTGCCTGGCTGGATGGCCGCTATAACGTGCAACCCAAGCTGCAGCACTACTTCTCCGTCCTGGGGGATGTCTCCAGCTTTGCCCTGCATCCTCGTGCTCTCTACGCTGGAAGCCTCTTCCCCTATGTGGGTGGCGAGCCGGGTGAAAACCCGGTGGAGGATCCGAGCAAGGTCAACCACCTTGGGGGACGTATCAACACCCTGGTCAACGATCTCTTGATGGTGACCCAGCAGCAGCCGAAGGCCAATGGCCTCTTGCCGCTGGATGCGCCCATCACACTGCAGTTCAACCGTCTGCTGGACAATAGCCAACTGGCGAGCAGCAAGGATCAGCTCCTTGAACTCAGCTACAACGGCAGCAAGCTCGCGGGTGCCATCAAGGTGGTGACCACCAACGACGGGTCGCGCCTGGAGTTTAGACCCACAACTCCGTTGATCCCGGGGGCCCGCTATCGCGTTCGCCTCTCCGGGGCGCTGCAGGATCTGCATGGCACGACCCTGGCGGCTGACTACAGCTTCCGCTTTACCGCCGCAGAGGGCTTGCAACCTGATATAGGGGAGATCCGTCCGCAATTTGCCAGCTGGCGAGGCGGCAGTGAGCTGACCCTCTTGGGTAACGGCTTCTCGGCCCAGAGCCAGGTATTTGTGGCGGGTGAGCCGGTTGCCGCCGATCGCGTGCAGTGGCTCAGTGAACATGAGTTACGGGTCAAGGTGCCAGCACTGGCCGCCTCACCACGGGATAACCGTTTGGTGGGCATGGCGGTACAAAATGGTCAACTCAGCGCACGACGTCATGGTGCCTTCACCTATGTTGCCGATCCGGCCATAGAGGCGGTGGGGCGTTACGATGAGCTCAATTCCCAGGTCAATAGCAACCAGCAGCGCTTTGCCTTCAATAGCGGCGAGTGGTTGGCGATCTCTGGTCGTGGCTTCAGTGCCACGACTCAGGTGACCCTCAATGGTAAGCCAGCTCAAGAGCTGGTGCTGGTGACTCCGCACCTGTTGCGCCTGCGGCAACCGGATAACACCCTGGGCTACCTGCATCTGGTGGTCAGCAACCTCTCTCCGGCAGTCGATGGGGCCAGTAACGATGAGATGCAGGTCTCCTTGAGTGGCACGCGTCGCCTATCTGGGCTCAGTGGCTGGCGCCGAGGCGGCGATCTGCTGCTGACCTATCAGGATAAGAGCTGGCAGTTGAGCTCTACCCTGGAGGGGGCGTTACCGCAACGTCTGGCTCTGGGTTCACTTGGCAATACCATTCGCGATGCGGCTCTTTCGAGTCGCTATCTGGCGCTGCTCACCGGCGATAAGGCGAGCCAACTGGCGCTTTACGATCTACAGAACCCCTATGCACCCAAGGCTCTGCCTGGTGTCAGCAATCCGCAGCGCTACCCACTGACGCGGATCGCCCTGGCTGGGGAGATCTGGAGCGGTTGGGAGCCAAATGCTCTCTATGTGGCCCCCGTGCTTGGCGGGGCGTTGCAGCGCATCGCTCTGGCAGCACCAAGCCTGGATGTGGCCTTCGGTGACGAGGGGCTCTACCTGCTGTTTAGTGATCGCCTGGAGTACCGCCGCTATGCCAATTTGGCCGAGGTGGCGCAGCGCCAGGATCACGCCCTCATCATGCCCACTCGTCTGCAACTGGATGGTCAACATCTGCTGATCGCCTCCGATGATGAGCTGGAGCTTTTCGATACCGTGGTGCTGCAGGCGGGTAAAGCCGCTTCCCTGGGCAAGGCGGCGCTGGCACAGCGTGCCGCCGCGCTGCATGGCGACTTGCTGGTTACCCAGACGCGCAATACCCCGGCCTTGCAGTTGTTCGACGTGAACCGCTCAGGTTCCCTGCTCGCCCTGCAATCCCTGGGAAGTATAGATACGCTCAATGAGCCGGGACATTTTGCCCTGCATGGCGCCCTGCTGGAGTGGCAGTCAGGCAGTGACTACTTCAACCTGGCCCTGCCCTTCAACAACCTGTGGCAAGTGGAGCCGGGTACCCTGAGCATGCCTCAGCAGCCTGTGCTGGCCAGGGTTGCCGGAGCCGCGGCCAATTGGCGCAGCGTGGCGCTGAACCTGGTGGACAGCCAGGCCAGCAAGCAACTGGCAGGCAGCACCCTGAATGTGGGTGACACGCTGCAGTTCCAGTTGCAGGGCGGGAGTTACACCTTAGGGGGTGAGTACGATCTCTCCCTCTTCAACCAGCCGACCACCATGATCGATGGTGCCGAGGTGACGCTGGATCTGCCATGGCATCTGACGACCTCACCTCTGTTTGGTCAGGAGCCGCCGCGTCTGCAACAGCTGCTGCCCCATAGCACCATCACCGGGCGCGCCTCGCGTTATCGCCTGGTGGGTGAGCAGCTGCAAGGGGTTACGGCCCTGCATTTAGGGGCGGTGACGCTGGATAAATCTGCCCTGCAAGTGAACGAGGAGGGCACAGAGCTGACCTTCACCGCGACCCTGGCCGAGGCCGGGATAGTGGGGGTGGTCGCCGAATTTGGCTCCAGCCAGGCTCAAGCCGTGTTGCCCGCCTCGCTGTTGGTGACGCAGGCCATGGCCGTCAATGGCGTTGCGACCAGTAACAGCAGCCGCAATGGTGGCTCGGCCACCTTGAGTGACAGTGGCAACGATCGTATCGAGATCACTGGGCTGGGGCTGGAGGGCGATCTGGAGGTTTACCTGCTGCCGTTTGGTGAGGGGGTTAGCCTGAGCCAGAGCCGCAAGCTCAACTTTGACCTGAGTACCGGCAAGCTGACGATCCTGGCTTCTCCGGCCGTGGTCGCGGGCAAGCGTTACCAGTTGGTGCTGGTGCGCAGTGCCACAGATGAGACGCTCAGAGTGGATGAGTCGCAACTGCTGACCGGCATCGACGATACGGCGCCACGTCTGGTGGCCAGCCAGCCACTGGATTACACCTCGCCGCTGATCTTGACCTTTGACGAGCCGGTAACGGCGTCGGGCTTCCAGGTCATCAAAGAGTTCAAGGATTACAGCGCCAAGCCGGAGGAGGCGATCTCGGCGCGCTTCGAGCTGGTGCAATTGAGCAGCAAGAGTGTGGCCGTGCGCCTGCTCGGTGGGGCGCTTGAGCACAATGCCGCCTACCGGGTGCAGCTCCTGGGGCTGCAGGATAGCGCCGGCAACAGCTGGTTGCCAACGCAGCAAAATCAGGCTGTTGGCACCTGGTTGAGCCACTTTGTGGCGCAGGATACCTTGCCACCGCGTCTGTTGCGGGTGCTTCGCGTGCCCGATCTCAAGCCCATGGGCAGTGACATGGTGCTGACCCGTGGCCGCCTCTACCGCTTCGTCGTCGAGGCCGAGGATAACTATGCCTCGGGCAAGGGGCTGAGCTTCACCTACCGCACTTCGACCAATCTGGATGCGGCCAATAGCGCCTGGCTGCCCGTCGAGTATGGTAAGCCTATAGCGCAGTTGATCCGCCCGGATGATGGCTATCTGCAGATCCGTCTGCAGGCCAATGATGGTAGCAATCAGAGCGAGCAGATATTCCGCGCCAACCTGACCGATCCGACTCTGGAGCTGGCTGCGTTTGCAACCAACCCCCAAGAGCCGGAAGAGGCGGTGCGCTCTGAGCTGCGCTTTACCTTGAGTGGTGACATCGACATGGTCACCAAGCTGGAGAGCAGCGTCGAGCAGATCAACCAGGGCCGGGCCCTGGATGTCACCTCTAACTTCGATATGCAATCCGGTCTGGTGACGGCCTCCTTTATCAACCCCAAGATCCGGGATCTGCTACCCGAAGGGGCGGCGATCGCGCCCGTCGAGATGAAGGCTCGCCTGCGGGCCAACTATGGTGCGGGTGGCGTCAAGGTATTCGAGAAGCGCTTTGAGCGCAGCTATACCCTCTATCTGGATCGCACACCGCCCAGCCTGGAGATCCTCTCGCCAACCAACAACAGTTTCGTCCCCTTGGGCGAGAAGAGCGATCTGGTGCTGAAGTCGTTCGACAAGTACGGCATCCAGTACGTCGAGGTGAGCAAGAATGGCGGGGCCTGGAGCCGACTGAGCGATCCTAATCACTACAGCTTTGTCCCGGGTGAGCAGGATATAGCGCAAGGGGTACACCTGGCGGCCCGTGCGGTCGATGCTAACAACAATGTGAGTCCCACCGCCGAGGTGACTGTCCTGCCCTATGATGCGGAGGCGGGAGCGCCCAAGGTCGAGATACTGACACCGAGCAATGGCCAGCGTTTCCATGAGCATGAGTCGGTTCGTTTCGAGGTGTTGCTGCGCAACCTGCCGGATGCCGATCTCTACCTGGATCTGGGTGGGGTCGAGTCGGCCCAGCCTGTGGCCCATCTGCTACGCGGTAGCAGTGAGCGGCAATTTGTCACCGTGACCCTGCCGGACGTGAGCGAGAACATGGTGGTGTTGGCGCGCCTGCAGAAGGGGGCGTTGCGTGGCTACAAGTTCCTGAATGTGCTCAATGATGAGGGGATAAGCGATGAGCTGCCGCTCACTCTGTTGCCTAAGAGTCAGGTGCTGACGGGTAGCCAGATCCTGTTGCAGGCCAAGGCGCCTGAGCAGATGAGTGACTACTCTGACTCCTCACACTTGGAGATCCGTGATCCGGCCGAGAGTGGCACCCCTGTTAATCTGGCCATAGGACCAGAGCAGAGAGTCAGCGTAAGCCGGCTCGGTCAGGCCGTGAGTCTGGAGTCTGTGCTGCGCGACAACTCGGGCAATGAACAGCGCCGTAGTCAGCAATTGACGAAGATCCCCTATTTTGCCGATGGGGCCGCGCTGGATTATCTCAGTGGCGAGCCGACGGAGCAGTTGGAGGCTCTGCTGGCCCAACCGGACGGTGCCGATTCGGCGCAGGCGTTGGCGCTCTTTAATTCGCGTAACGGTGGTTATCGTCTGAGCAATGGTCAACAGACGCTGCTGACCAAGGGCCAGGGTGAAGTTCGCTCGGCCGTGATCTCATCCCGAGGTCTGTTGCTGGTGAGCGACGAGGTTGGCGTACAGCGGTTGCGCCGCTATCCGCTCTCTGGCAAGGGATTGGCGGCTGCCGATCTGGATCTGGCCTGGCAGGGGCAACTGCTAGGCAGTTCCGGCGATCTGCTCTGGGTTCAGCAGGGCAATGCCATTGCCGCCATGCTGCAGACCGCGCAGAGCCTGGTGCCGCTGCCGGCCTATCCGCTGCCTGAGGCGATCCGCGCCGTACAGGTTGAGGGCGATAAGGCCTCGGTGTTGACCGAGAGTGGTCTCTACCGCCTGGTCATCTCGACCACGGGTCTGCCACGGGTTGTACAACAGCACTTTGTGGCGCTGCCGGATCAGTTGGGTTTCCATCTTGCCGGTCAGAAGTTGCAGAGCTGGAGCGATAAGCAGCTGCAGGCGTTCCTGTGGGATGAGCAGGGGGCGCTGACCCAAGTGGGTAGCCCCCTGGCGTTGCCGGGCAGTGTCAAGGATGTGGCAGCTGACGGTGATCTGCTCTGGTTGCAGCTGGATCGGGCTGGCGAAGGGGAGTGGTTTGCCCTCAAGCAGGGGCAGTGGGCGGGTATTCTGGGGGGCAATGTCTCCCGTCTGGCATTCCTGCCGGGCCGCAGCTACCAGGCTAGTGAGGAGAGTGGCCGAGTTCAGATCCGTTATCGTGCTCTGGCGGTGACGCCTGTGGCCACAGATCTGAGCTGGAGCCTAGAGGAGCAAGCCTTCTCCGTCGCCGTCAGTGCCGAGGTGAAAGCCAAGGCGTTGGGACAACTCCTGCTGGTGGTGTCGGATGCCACGGGTCATGAGTTGAACCGACTCCAGGTGGCCGAGCCAGGCCATTACACCCTGAGCATACCGCGTAGTCAGATCAGCCAAGGGGGTCTGACGCTGCGCGCCATCAGCCACGATTCGACTCAGGAGAGTCAACTGGCCGTGAGCCAGAGCATGCAGGGCCAAGTGGCCAGCAGCCTGCCACAACAGGGCGCGGCCTTGACCCAGGGGGCGAGCGTGCCCATGGTGATGAGTTTCAGCCAAGGTGCGCGTCTGGATGCGCTCTCCTGGCTGGCCGGGTCTACCCAGAGCATGGCGCTCTGGCAGGATAGAGCTCTGGCGTGGCAGAGCATCTCTGCCGTTGAGCAGAGCTGGCAGGGCGAGCTGCAAAGAGAGGCGTTGCCACTCCAGCAGTTAAGCGGCCCGCTGCAGGCTGCGGTGGATAATGGCGCCAATCTGACGCTGGAGTCACCGGCTAACAATGGCTCCTTTGCCTCGGGTGATACGCTACCTATCCGTTATCGAGTCTCGGTGCCGCAAGGGGCCGACTTCCAGTACGCCACTCTGACGCTGTTGGATTTCAATCAACAGCTTGTCAGCCAACTGCTATCTGGCACGACTGAGGGTGAGTTGTCTCTGACCCTGCCTGTCGTCTCAGAGCGGGATACCTATCATGTGCGGCTGCGTGCCTACTTCGGCTCCGAGTTCAACTATGTGGAGCGGGATAGCACAATCCAACTGTTACCTACCTTGACGCTGGCCACACCCAAGCTGGTGGGCGTCACCACCACTGTCTACGCCGAGAGCTGGGTTCACTACGGTTTGTCCGTCCAGGGGAGTGTCAGCAAGCAGCAGTTGCAGGTAGTGGATCAGGCGGGTCATCTGCTGGCCTCGGGTGAGCAGAGCGTGGATCTGCAAGTTCCGGCGACAGCTACTCGATTGACTGTGCGGGCCAGTGTCAGCAATGCCGAGGGGCAGAGCAAGAGCGTGGAGCAAGAGGTGAGCGTGGTGCAGGGCGCCCGCTTGAGTGTGGCCTCGACGCAGCAGACCTTTGATCTCCTGCTGCCGGATGCCGGTCACGCCTGGCTGGTGCAAGGTCGTGAGCTGCGTGATGAGAAGGGTCAACGCCTGGCCTCGCTGGAGGCGGATATCACGGCCATGAGCCGAGTTGGCGACCGCCTCTTGGTGGCGCTACGTGGCGTGGGGCTGCTGTTCCTGGATCCGGCCGAAAATTATGCGGTACTCAGCCGCTACCCACTCAGCCAAGAGGTGAGTCAGCTGGCGGTATCGGGTGATCAGCTGCTTGCCCTGGTGGAGGGGCAGGTGCAAGGGTTTGCCATCAGCGGTAACACGCTGCAGGCGGCCAATCTGCAGACGGTCAGCGACCGAGGGCAGGTGAGCGACTATGCCCAGGATCAAGTGGCGCTGCAGATCCTGGCTAACGAGCAGGGCTTCACAGTACTGCGTAGCGACTCGGTGAGCTGGATCGATGCCCATTGGCATAGCGCCAGCGCGCAACAGCTGGATCTGCCGGGAGCTGTGACCATGGCTCGGGTGGGTGAGCGTTGGTTGGTGCTGGATGAGCAGGGCGATCTGGTGGCGGTGCAGCCGGGTCAGTTGCTCAAGCGTTTCCCCCTCTCTCTGAGTGGCGAACGCTTGTTGGCCCAGGATGGCCGTCTGCTGTTGCTCTCCAGTCAGCAGGGCAGGGTGAGCCTGGTCGACGTACAGAACCCCTACTTCAGTGAAGTCGTGGCGCAGTTTAACTATTCGGCCAACGGTCTGGTCAATCAGGCCCAGTGGTTTGCCGGTCAGCTCTGGTTGGGCGATCGCTCCGGCACTCTGTTGCAGTTGCAACAGGATCAGGGCGAAAGCCGTACCCTCTACACGACCGCCGAGCCCAAGGGGCGGGTGGTCGATTTGGCCATCAGTCAGGGTCAGGTGATGGCGGCCGCCAGCTACTACGGCGCGCTCTATCAGGGTAAGGCTGGGGCGCAGTGGCTAAACAGCAGTTATCCGCAGAAGGGGTGGAGTGAGGCCGTCAACCGGGTGGCGCTGGATCAAAACTACGCCTATCTGGTGCAAGGCGATCAGCGCAAGGTGGTGCGCCTGGCGACCCAGGCCCTTTATGACGCCACGACGCTGCCGGCGGGCACAATGCCCAGCTATCAGCCTGTGACACTGTTTAACAACCTGGCGGCCACAGAGATAGCGCTCACGCCTAGCAAGGTCGCGGTGGCAAGCGGCGAGAGTATCTATCTGGCGCAGAAGGCCAATCTGGCGGTGACCGATAAACTGTCGCTGCCCACGGGTGAGCTCATCACGGATCTGGTGGCACAAGGGGAGACTCTCTATGCCAGCACCAGCAACCACAGGCTCTACCGTGTTCGTACTGGTCCGCTGCCGATGGATCCCTTCAATCAGGAGATCCGCAGTGTGATCGATGGCGCCAATGAGGCCATCTCGCACCTGACCCTATCTGGAGACTACCTCTTCTTCACCATGGGCAAACAGCTGCACAAGCTGGATCTGACCACTTATCAGGATCAACAGCTGACCCTGGATGGCGCGGAGCGCATCACGGCTCTCAGCCATGCCGAGGGAACCTTGTGGGTTGCCCTGCGCACGGCTACCAGCAGTGAGGTGCGGGCCGTGGATGTCACCAGCTGGTTGCCTGTGGCAGAGAGAGTCTTGCCGCAGAGTGTTGAGGTCACGGCCTTGGCCGCCGATCAGGGGCTCTTGGCCATAGGGTTGGCAGAGCAAGGGCTCAAGATTGTCGCCCTGCCGGCCGAGTGGCGCCAGGCTAACGCCTCGCTGCAGCAGCCTGCACCTGTGACTCAATATGTGCAGGGCGATGCGCTGACCCTGGATCTGATGGATAGCCATCTGGTGAGCTCGGTTCGCTACTGGCTCAATGGTGGGGATGGGCAAGGGGATATTCTGCTCGGTGGCAGTGCCACGGCCCCCTACACCCTCTCTGTGCCTTTGCCTGCCAATCTGCGCAACGGCCAACCCTTTACTCTGCGCAGTGAGGTCGAGACGCTCTCTGGCCAGCTAGTTCGTTCGCAACCACGCAAGATGCTGCTGCAGGGTGAAGGTTTGCCAGCCAACCCCTTTAGCGTAGTGATCACCACGCCCAAGAGCGATGAGACCAGCTATGTGCCGAAGCCGCTGGAGATCCGGGCCGAGGTGAAAAACAGCACCCAGCCGGTAGAGCGGGTGGAGTATTACCTGAGCAACCAGGCCGATGGGCCCTATAGCTTGATCGGTAAACACTATGGCCCTGAATATGTGTTGAGCCGTCTCTATGATGTGGACAGTGTCGGCAAGTATCTGAAGGTCAGAGCCATAGATAAGTTCGGCAACCTGACCGAGTCTGCCCCGGTGCGCTTCCTGCGCGCCGCCGATAACATACAGCCTGCGATCGGCGCCTTCGCGGTGAGCGGTGCCATGGCTGGCCCAGGGAAGATCTATGCCGAGCACCCCTATACCCTCTCCATCCCGGTACGCGATGGGCAAAGTGGTATCGACTCGGCGCTGCTCAAGCGCAGGGATGCCATGGGTAAGGAGATGATCATCTCGGCCCTCTTCGATGAAGGGGTTCTGCAGGTTGAAGAGCCAGCCGCCAGCCCGGATGGCTCGCTCACCTATACGCTGCAGGTGCGGGATAAGGCGGGCAACTCGGCCGAGCAGAGCGTCACCTATGCCATAGTCAAGGATGAGGCGCCTAAGGTGCTGCAACTCTCCCTCTCACCGACCCAAGTCATAGAGCAGGGCAGCTTCCTGGTGAACTTCACCGCTCAGGATGAGGTGGCTCTGGCCAAGGCCCGCGTGACCTGGAATGGCTTCAGCAGCCAGCTCGCCTTGAGCGGCACCCAGGCGATGCGTCAGCTCAAACTCAAGGATCCGCGCACCGAGCGCCTGGCTGCAACCCAGCCTGGCGAGCTCAAGCTCGAGCTATGGGATGATGTGGGGCACCTGACCACCCAGAGCCTGGCGGTGGATGTGGTCCCCGATCAGATACCGGATGCCAGTAAGCTGCGCCTCGAACTGCCTAAGTCGGCCTTCTATGGCATGACGGTGGGAGTGAAGCTTCAGGATCTGAACTTGGCCAACGATGGTAGTGATCCAATGCTGGTGACGCTGATTGCGCCAGATAGCAGTGACAACGGCCAACAGCGCAGTGTCTCCCCGAGCAGCAATGGGCTGGCCTGGGGCTTGACCATGCCGAGCCAGGCGGTGGCGGGGGATAGCTATCGCTTCCAGTTCCGCATCACCGACCATCTGGGGCAGAGCAGTGAGACGGAGAGCTTCGAGATCCCGCTCACCTATAGACCCAACGCCCTGCAGTTCACCAACGTGGCCGAGCGGGTTGGAACCAACCCCTACTATGTCACAGTGGGTGATGAGCCCCTTTACCAAGTGGCGGTACTGGATCAGGCCTCGCGTCGCGTGCCTTATCAGATGGTCAACTGGTATCTGGATCCGGTGCAGCGCGATGGCTCTGTGCTGGCTGGGCCCAAGCTGGGGACCACCCAAGCCGATGCCCAAGGGTTGGCGCAATATCCGTTGAACTCACAGCGGCAGGCCGGGCGTTATCGCTTGCGCGCCGAGCTGGCCGATAACACCCGGATCAGCACGGGCATGGGGATGCTCATCTACGCCGGTGAGACCAAGGTGCTGCGCCTGGCCCATATCCCGACTCTGGAGGCAGGGGGCGAGGCTCGCCTGGCCATTGCGGCCGTGGATGCGGCGGGCAACCTGGTCGAAGCCGACTCACGCACTCAGTTCTCTGTGACCCTGCCTGGGGCCGGTTTCCACTTCGGCTTTGCCAGCGGCGTGCAGTCGCAGCTGATGGAGGGCGCCGAACGCGCAACTATTACCGTGCAAAATGGGGTTGCTTCCGTGCCCTTCAGCGCGGCCTATGGGGCGGGCGAGTATCAGGCGCCCTTGGCCCTGCTCTCGGCGGCCCTGCCGATGCAGGGACAACCCGAGTTCCAATACGATATGACAGGCAAGGGGCAGTGGGTCACCCTCTCAGCCCTGCCGTTGACTATCCATGCGGCTGCGGCTCGTCTGATTGAGTTCAGCCTCGAGGAGCAGAGCAACCGCCTCTTGGGTCATCCCGATCGCCTGGAAGTGGCTGAGCTGGCAACCGTGAAAGCTACCCTGCGCGATAAGTTCTACAACCCAGTGGCGCGTTGGCCAAGCCTGGGTCAACCGGCGGCAGATCTCGATCTCGCCCTCTCCTTGTCGGATAACGGCACCCTGTCGGATCTGGCGGGCCTGGCCATCACCCAGGTGGCGTTGCGTGGTGGTGAAGGGCGCTTCCTGGTCAGCCGTGAACAGTTGGGCAAGCTCAAGGTGACGGGCGGGCGCGTCCTGCTGTCAGGCAGCAGTGATGCTTCGCTGCTGGCCGAACTGACGCAAAAGGGCGAGTTGGAGCTGGAGTTCGTGAAGCTGTTGCCTGCCATTAGTGAGGCCCATGTGGCGCAGGTGGTGGACGGTAGCATCAATCCGCTGCTCTTTACGCTGAACGAAGCGGTTGAGGCCAATCCGAGCCAAGCCGAGGCGCCAGCCCAGGTGAGCCTGAATGGGCAGCCGGTTGCCGGTGCGTGGCAGCAGGAAGAGCAGACTCTGCGCTTTACGCCTGAATTACCTCTGGTGTTGGGGGCCTGCTATCAGATCGATACGGCTCACTCCGGCTGGCAAGGGGTGGCGGCAGACGATGCCTGGTTGCCGCAGCGCTTCTCACTCTGTATGCCAAGCCTGCAGATGCGGCCAGCCGCCAAGGGCTATGTGCTAGAGCAGAGCGAGCAACCTCTGGAGCTGGCCCTGGCCAGTGGCGTGGAGAGTGCCAGCCTGCCTGGCGCGCGGTTGTTGCAACTGAACTCGGCGGATGCCCAGGTGTTGCAGGACGAGCTGTTTGATTGGAATAGTCGTAGCTTCACCGTGCTGACGACCCATGGCGAGGGTAGCTCACCGGCTCTGCTGGCCGATGGCGCCACCATAGAGCTGGCGCTGCAGGAGCAAGCCAGGGATGGTGGGGAGCCTGTTGTCCTCCCGCTGAGCTACTGGCGCGCCGATGGGGCCGAGGAGAGTAACCTGCTCAGTGCCAACCGTATCAGTCTGCGTGTGCTGCAAAAGGATGCGGATCTGGATGGTGATGGCCTGAGCAATGCACTGGAGTCTGAGCTGGGGCTCGATCCCACCGCCGCCGATAGCGATGGCAACGGCATCAACGATGGTCAGGAAGATCAGGATGGCGATGGCTTGAGCAATGCCGAGGAGTTGGTGCTGCACACCAGCCTCACCTCCAGCGACAGCGACAGCGATGGTCTGAGCGATGCCGATGAGGTCAACATCCATGGCACCCATCCGCTGCAGGCCGATAGCGATGCCGATGGCATTCCTGACTATGTAGAGGTGGTCTCCGACTCCAACCCGACCGATGCCAACGATATGAAGATTGACCCCTTCTATATCACGGCGCTGAAAGTAGAGGCGCAACCTCTGCTCCATCTGCTGGGGGTAGATAGTTCACCACGCCGTCTGCCGATCCTGGCCACCTTCGAGCATGAGGGTCACAGCTTCCAGTTGCCGCTGGCCAAGCTGGCGAACATGGCCGAGCTGCTGCAGATCCAAAGCAGTGATGCGACCCTGGCGCAGGTCAATGACGAAGGTCTGGTGATCCCGACCCTGCCCAATGGCGTCAAGGAGGCCTCGGTACAACTGGAAGCCTCACTGCTGGCCAAGCCGGAGATCAAGACTCAGGTTGAGTTGAAGATCCAGCTAGATCAGGCATTGGCCAAGATACGTTTGGTCGGGGAGCAGGCAGTGCTCTATCGCAATGACAATAGCGGCATAGTCAACTTCCTGATCGAATCACCATTCCGAAACCAGATCCGCGCCATTTATCTGGATGATCAGATGGTCTGTAACTTCTCGCGTAACGATTCGTTCTCCTGGCGAGATGGCCAATATAGGGAGTCAGATCGTCGTAGTGATGATATCTATTGGCACGAATGCCAATACCAACGGCATGGCCAGAACCGAAGCCTCTATTATCGCGAAAGCTATGGCCTCAATGGTTCCTACTCATTAGTGTTTGAAGGCATACCCGATGGATTTAGCGGACATATTCGCGTCATTGTGGAGTTGAGCGAGCCATTAGTGGGGGTAACCGATCATAGTGGCTATCAAAGTTATCAGCGTTATCAACAGGCCCTGGATCTGACTGTGCCAGTACTGGATGCTCCTGTGCAGGAGTTGATGGTGCCGGAAAATATAGCCGACCGACTCAATGTGGTAGCGGGTGAGCCTCTGGACCTGGGGGTTAAATCCAAGACTCAAGGTGATAATCCTTCAGTATTGCGGCTCTTGGCCAATGGTCTGCCTTTGGATTCATGTCCGGAATGGAACCTGGCTACCGAAGCTAACATGTCGGCAGACTCCACGCATGGTCAAATCCAGTTTGCTGACGTTGGTGGCATTACATTCACTCCCACCACGGGAAGCTATTACGGCTATGTGTTCTATCTCTCTCCCAAAGCACGATATAACGACTTGCTAAACCAGGTACCTCGCCAAGCCTACGCTGATAGCCACTATCGGCTTGTGCTATCCATTGATAGGACTCAGGTGTTTGGAGAGAAAACACTCTACGTGACAGATATCCCGGTGGTATTTGCACCGGATGAAAATCGAAAAGAGATCTCTGTCTCCGGGGCGGTCGGTAGTCTCTATTTCCGGCAGGATCTGGCGGATGGCGGGTTTGCCTTTACGTTGGAACAGATGACGGGGGCTTATGATCCTTGTGGTGTATTGACCAATGGTATCTCCATGGTTAATTCCGAATTGCCACTCAATAAACTGATGGTAAATCAGGATCATAGCGTTTTAGCGACTCAGGAACTGGACGGCGTCATGCTCTCTGCACAATTGAGCGAGTATGTGGAAGGTTCTGAGCCCGTGGTGACCACAGTTCCTCTAGGAGTATTGAATGTAGGCTCGGCAGAAGAGTGTTCTGATTTAACGCCCTCTATTAGCCGGGTGATTCCTGAAAATGGGGTGTTACTGGATACAGGCCCTGTGAGTGAGGCCATGCCTGTGATTGATGGCATTGCACTTGCGGAGGTATGGCCACTGGTGGGGAATACGTTCGGGGAACTTGAAAATGCACCCAAACTAACGCTCAAGCTGAATAATGGAGTTAAAGCTGATGCCCTCTACTTATTGGATGGAAACGGGGTCAGGTTGAATGGACTCTTTAGTACTGAAGAGGGACATCAGTTTGTATTTACCGGTGATATGCAACCACTACGTGATGCGGTGAGGAATGGGGAATTCAATGTGCAGATAGAGCGCTGTGGTTTGTTCAGTGCTGCCATCTCTATCCCATTGACGCTGGAGTTGGATAGTTCGCCAACACTGGATGTTATGGCTGCACCCTCTCTGCCCCAATATTTTGGTGATGATCGTAGCTATTTGACCTTACGTGTTAGTGACACAGGGCGAAATATCCGCTACGTGGGGCTGGCTCTGGAGATTGAATCACAGGGGCAAAGAGTATGGATGCCAGTCTTTAACGAGCAATATGCCTGGTCTCGTTCTGATGAACACAACAGTAGTGGTTCACATCCCTTACTCCTGCCACAGGTTGTGCATAGCGTAATGTTGCCGATCAAGCGCGAATATTCAGGTGATTACCAGGATGACTCGTTCGCATTAACCGTCGATTTGCATAGTCGGTTTGTGGCTTATGCCATCGACTCTAGTGGCCATATAGCGGTTACGTCTGTAGTACAGCCTCTGGATGTTAGCCATACCCCTGTGCCATTCCCGCTTCCGCGCCGTAAATTGGATGTTCCATTCTTCATTCATAGACAGCAGACCGCTGCCGAGGTTTGGGCCTATACCCTGGAAATCAAACACAAGGGGTATTACCGTTTTGCCTTTAAAACGAATAGCTTTGATCAATACCAGAATGATGAGTGGCACTCCTTACCCGGGGTTACGACTTATATCGTAGGACTGGCAGACGGCGAAAATTTACACTTAAGCAGTAATAACACTGTCGTTCGGGAACTGGAGCCGGGTTCCTATACCCTACTTACCCGTCGAGGTGAGGCAACATTGGATGAGTTGACCCAGGGTGTACCCGACACTGCACTGGATCATGAGTATGGAGCCCCTTATTTCTTGCTGTCGATTGATGAAGTGGATGATCAGTATGGTGCTTCTCTCTATCTGCATGACGGCTATGGTGAGTATTAAAAATGGATTTCATGCAATAACAATCATGGAGATGGGTAAATGATCTTTTGTTCATTGGCACCAAAAAAAACGTGGCTTGGTCTGGGCTTGTTGCTCACCGCTTTGGTCGGGTGTGGCCAGCCGGAGGGGGTGGCCAAGATTGATGGCCAGACGCTGACGCAGGAGGAGTTTAACGCCTATCTGAAGTTCAAGCGCATTCCTCAGCAGGATCAGGGGCGGGTTGCCCGGGCGCTGGATGATCTGGTTAATCGGGAGGCGTTGGTCAAGGCGATAGAGAAAGAGAAGGCGCTGGACCCGGCTCTGCTGGATATGGAGTTGGCCGAGTTTAAACGGCAGATGGTGATCAGCCGTTACATGGATCAGCTGCTAAGAGACAAGGTAACGGACGAGGCGGTGCGCAACTACTACGCCACCCATGCCGCCGATTATGAGTCCAAGAATATCCATATCGCTCATATTCTGGTGCGGCTGAATGGCAAGATGGCGGAAACCGAGCGTCAGGCCAAACTGACGACGGCTCAGGAGATCTATAGCCGCCTGATGAAGGGGGATGATTTTGCCGCCCTGGCCCGAGCCAGCTCGGAAGATACCCTCTCCGCCAAGAAGGGGGGCGATCTGGGCTGGATGCGCCAAGGCGCCATCGATGCCGATTTCTCCAAGCGGGTCTTTGCCATGAAGCCGGGTGAAGTCTCCGAACCTATCTTGACGCCGTTTGGTTACCACCTAGTCAAGGTGATCGAAGGGGTTCAGGTGCAGAAGAAACCGCTGGAAGCCGTGATGGGCGAAATTCGCTACCAACTGCGCAATGAGACCAAGGATGCCGAGATCAACCGTCTACTCAAGAGCATAGAGGTTGAGAAGCAAGATCTTGAAAAACAAGAGGTTGAAAAAACGGCTCCAAGTAAAACTGCCAAGGTGGCTTCATGATGCAGGCTCGTCACCTTGGGTTCACCGCCGCCATCGGCGTGATGGCTTCACTTCTGCTCATCGCCTGTGGTCCTAAGAAAGCCGCTGTTGTGGCTGAGGCTCCCGCTACATCGGCACCGCAAGAGCAGGTCTTGGCCAAGGTCAATGGTGAGGCCATAACCGATCTGCAACTGGAGCTGGCCATGGAGCGCTCCTTTAGCGGCAACGCCACCGCCCTGGTGGATGGCCCTGAGCTGCGCCAAAAGATGTTGCAGAGTCTGGTGATCAGTCGTGCCATGAAGCAGCTAGGCGAGAAGAGTCTGGATGCGGAAACCAGACTCAAGCTCCATAACCAGGCACAGGCCTATGAAGAGGAGCTCTATGTTCGCGAGTACCTCAAAGAGCATATTCAGCCCAAACCTGTCACCCATGAGCTGGTGGCGGAGTACTACCAGAAACACCCCGAACTCTATGGCGCTCAGAGCATCAGGGAGTACCAATTGCTGGCGACCCCTGAGCAGCTGTTGGAGCAGAAGCGGGATGATTTCCTCGCCCAGGTGGCGGCAATTCGCGCCACGTCAGCCTGGCCTTCTGCGGCAGCCAAGTGGCAGCAGGAGTTTGATCTGCAACTGGTGCGGGGTCGCAGTAGCGATCAACAACTGCCTGACGAGCTGGCTCAGGCCTTGGCCAAGCTGGGGAAGGATGCGACCTCTGACTTGCTGAACGTCAATGGGCGTTACTACCTGCTGCGAGTGACGTCACTTATTCAGACTCCGGCCAAGCCGCTTGCCGAAGTGAGTGGGGAGATCCGCCAAACCCTGGCACCGCTTGCCTTGCGTGATGCGGTAAGAGAGGCCTCAGAGCAGGCCAAGGCGCAAGCCAAGATAGAGTGGTTGACCCCGAAAACGGATTAGTGGGTCGAGCAACCTTAAAATTTACATGCATGGAGAGCAGACAGGGATGACACGGCAGTCGGTGTACGCACCTTTTTTATTGGTTCTATTTGCCTTACTGCTGTTAAACGGCTGCTGGTCGGATCATAAAAAAGGCCAAGAGACTCAGGGCTCGGCCGTTGCGGCTAAGCCAGTGTTTCAGCTGGATACCCCCACCCAGAGTGTCGAAGTGGACAGCGACGAATATACTCTGGAGGGGGAAATCCAGAGTCGCTGGGCGCTGGATTCTCTCTCCATGAGCTATGAGGGGAAGAGTGTTCCCCTCTCAACCAGCAAACCCAAGAGCAAAAGCAAGTCATCGAATCTGGTTCAGGCCGCCAGTTCGACCCTCTATACCTACTATTTCTCACTCACGGTGAAGTTGGCCCAGCCAGGGGTTAACCAATTTGTCTTTATCATCAAGACGCCGGAGGGGGAGAGTCAGCACCAGGTCGAGATCAAACGTAAAGATCACAGCAAGACGCCGCTGCAGATGACCCTCGCCGCCAATCAGGAGAGTGTCACTTACGGCGAGACGCTGCTGTTAGCTGGTCAGGTGCTGGATGATAAGGGCCGTGCGGCAGGGATCACGCTAACCATCAGCAATAGCCTGACTGGGCTGAGTCAGGCTGTGACATCGGACAGTCAGGGGCATTTTAGCCAGCGTATAGCCCTGCCACTGGGTCGCTCCACCCTGACCCTGCAGGCGCAAAAGAGTGGTTACCAGAGTGCCAGCCAGACGCTGGCCGTGCAGCGCCGCTCTGTGCCGCAGCTCTCCATCATTTCACCTGCCAACGGTGCCGAGTTTACGGATGAGAGTGTCACAGTTGAGGGTGAGGTGATCAGCCTTTGGCCCAAAGAGCAGCTTAAGCTAACACAGGGTGATACCGCTCTGACTCTGGAGTCCGGACCTAGTGGACACTACCGCTTTAGTCAGAAGCTGGCGCTGGTCGAGGGGGAGAGCAGCTTCACTTTTGTGTTGCAGACCCCAGATGGCGATGCGCAGCAGGTGTTGCAACTTAAGCGCAAGGTGACACCCAAGCCGGATCTCAAGTTGACCCTGACGCTGGCGGCGGATCAGGCCACGCAAACCGATGGCGAGAGCCTGCTGGTGAGTGGTGTGGTGCAGGATCAAGCACAGGATCAAACAAATAGCGGCACAGATATCACCCTGAGTGTGCTAAACGACAAGATCGCCGAGCGGGTAACGGTGAGTGTGGCCGCCGATGGCCACTTTAGCCAAGCCATCCCCCTGCCGCTGGGTTCATCCAAACTCACCCTGCTGGCCGAGAAAGCGGGTTACCAGAGCGCCAGCCAGACGCTCTCCGTACAGCGCCGCTCGCTGCCGCAGATCATTATCAGCTCACCGGCCAGCGGCAGCGAGCTCGAGAACGAGAGCGTGGCGATCGAGGGGGAGGTGATCAGCCTCTGGCCGCAAGAGCAGTTAGTGCTGACTCACGCCGGGCAGGGCGTGGCGCTGCAACCTACTTCAACTGGCCATTACCACTTCAGTCAAACAGTGGCGCTGTTCGAGGGGGATAACCGCTTCAGCTTCCTGTTGCAGACGCCCGATGGCGACGCGCAGCAGGTGGTCCAACTCAAGCGCAAGGTGACACCCAAGCCCGATCTCAAGCTGACCCTGACGCTGGCAAGCGATCAGGCCACGCAAACCGATGGCGAGAGCCTGCTGGTGAGCGGTGTGGTGCTGGATCAAGCACAGACTCAAACAAATAGCGGCACAGATGTCACTTTGAGTGTGCTCAGTGATAAGAGCAGCGAGCGGGTGAGTGTGAACGTGGCCGCCGATGGCCACTTCAGTCAGGCCATCCCGCTGCCCTTGGGCGCATCCAAACTCGTCCTGCTGGCCGAGAAATCGGGTTACCAGAGTGCCAGCCAGAGCCTGGCCGTGCAGCGCCGCTCTGTGCCGCAACTGACCATCAGCTCCCCAGCCAATGGCAGCGAACTTGAGAGTGAGAGCGTCACGGTCGAGGGTGAGGTGACAAGCCTCTGGCCGCAAGAGCAGTTAGTGCTGACTCACGCCGGGCAGGCCGTGACGCTGCAACTTACTTCAACTGGCCACTACCACTTCAGTCAAACAGTGGCGCTGGTCGAGGGGGAGAACAGCTTTACGTTCCTGTTGCAGACGCCCGATGGCGACGCGCAGCAGGTGGTCCAACTCAAGCGCAAGGTGACACCCAAGCCCGATCTCAAGCTGACCTTGACGCTGGCAAGCGATCAGGCCACGCAAACTGATGGCGAGAGCCTGCTGGTGAGCGGTGTGGTGCAGGACCAAACCAGTAGTGGCTCTGATATCACTTTGAGTGTGCTCAGTGATAAGAGCAGCGAGCGGGTGAGTGTGGCCGCCGATGGCCACTTCAGCCAGGCCATACCTCTGCCGCTGGGTTCATCCAAACTCACCCTGCTGGCCGAGAAATCGGGTTACCAGAGTGCCAGCCAGACGCTGGCCGTGCAGCGCCGCTCTGTGCCGCAACTGACTATCAGCTCACCGGCCAATGGCAGTGAGCTGAGTGATGAGATAGTGACAGTCACGGGGCGTGTGCTGAGTGCCTGGCCCAAGAGTGAACTCACCCTGCATCAAGGCGGTGAGAACCTCACGCTAGAGCTGGTCTCCCCAGGCAGCTATCAGTTTCAGCAACAGGTGGTGCTAACGGAGGGAAGCAACACCCTGACCTATCTATTGCAGAGCCCGGATGGCGACAGCCAGCAGATCTTGGTGCTAACGCGCAAGGTAATACCCCAACCGCAACCTAAGCTCACCCTGACGCTGGCGGTCGATCAGGCCGCGCAAACCGATGGCGAGACGCTGCTGGTGAGTGGTGTGGCTCAAGATGAGCAGCAGCAGGGGGCCGGTATCCAGCTCAAGGTGTTAAACGACAAGCAGGGTGTGGTGGCAACTCTTTCTCTGGAGGGGGATGGTCACTTCACTCAGGCCATACCGCTGCCGCTGGGGGTGTCAACCCTGACGCTGCTGGCCGAGAAATCGGGCTCCCAGAGTGCCAGCCAGACGCTCACCGTACAGCGCCGCTCGCTGCCGCAGTTGACTATTAGCTCACCTGCCAACGGTAGCGAGCTTGCGAGCGAGAGCGTCACGGTCGAGGGGGAGGTGATCAGCCTCTGGCCGCAAGAGCAGTTAGTGTTGACTCAGGCCGGGCAGGCCGTGGTGCTGCAACCTACTTCAACCGGCCACTACCACTTCAGTCAGCGTGTGGCGCTGGTCGAGGGGGAGAACAGCTTCACTTTCCTGCTGCAGACCCCAGATGGCGATGCGCAGCAGGTGCTCCAACTCAAGCGCAAGGTGACACCCAAGCCAGATCTGACACTCTCCCTGACGCTGGCAAGCGATCAGGCTACGCAAACCGATGGCGAGAGCCTGCTGGTGAGCGGTGTGGTGCAGGATCAAACCAGTAGCGGCACAGATGTCACCTTAAGTGTGCTGAGCGATAAGAGTAGCGAGCGGGTGAGTGTGAACGTGGCCGCCGATGGCCACTTTAGCCAAGCCATCCCCCTGCCGCTGGGCTCATCCAAGCTTACCTTGCTGGCCGAGAAATCGGGTTACCAGAGTGCCAGCCAGACGCTGGCCGTACAGCGCCGCTCGCTGCCGCAGCTGACCATCAGCTCACCTGCCGATGGTGCCGCACTGGAGAGCGAGAGTGTCACAGTCGAGGGCGAGGTGATAAGCCTCTGGCCGCAGGCACAGCTCATGCTGACGCAGGCGGGGCAGAGCGTGACCTTGGCACCAACGGAGGCGCAGACGGAGAAGGGCCATTATCGGTTTAGCCACACAGTAGCGCTGGCCGAGGGAAACAATAGCCTGCTGTTTATATTGGCGACACCGGATGGTGAGTGTCGTGCCGAACTCAAGCTGACGCGCCAGAGTGCGGATCGCCAAGCTCCGACGTTGCAGATCTCGACCGCCAATGATCTGCATGTGGCGGCCTCTGAGCAGGTGATAGTGGGCTCAGTCTCTGATGCCTCGGGCATCAAACAGTTGGTGTTGCGCTCCTCGGCCTATCCGGGCACAGACTTTGTGGCCGCACTCAAGGGCGAGAGCTTCCAGGCCACTGTGCCGCTCAAACCGGGTCAAAATCAGATCACAGTGCTGGCAGAGGATAATCAGGGCAACCGTACCCAGCAGCAGATCACCCTATTTAGGGGAACGCCACCTGAGTTTGTGGCTATCTCACCCGCCACCAACTCAGTGGTCAGCTCGGCGACCACCACAGTTGCCGGGGAGATCCGCAGCCAGCAGGGTGACCCCATACTGCGCCTCTTCATCAACGACAGAGCGGCCAGCCTGACGCCGCTAGAGGGCGGTCGCTACCACTTCGAGCTGGCAGAGTATCCGCTCACCATAGGTAGTAACACGCTGCGACTGCTGGCGGAAACGGCCTTGGCGCAAGCCGATAGTGAAGTGACGCTCAGTTACCAGCCACAAAATAGTGACGCGATTGCCGCCCCGACTCTGACTCTGCTGACCCCCGCCAATAACAGCCTGGTCACGGCCGATGCGGTGACGGTGAAGGGGCAAGTGGAGAGTCACGCTGGCCCCGTTGTGCTCACCCTGGAGGGTAAGCGCATTACCATCTCCAGCCAGAACAGCTATGCCAATGGTGATACCTGGATGGGCTATTTCACCACTCAACTCGCCTTTGCCGAGGGGAAAAATGTTCTGGATGGTTTACTCAAGGCCGAGGATGGGTTGGGCAAGAGTGCCAAACTGGCGTTGCACTTTACGCGCGATGGTGTTGCCCCCGTGCTGAGTGTGGCGGCCTTGCAGCCGGCTCCGGCCATCAACCGGGTGAGTCAGCAGAGCCTGTTGGTGAGCGGCGAGGTGAGTGATGACAACCTGGCCAACCTGACGCTCAACGATCAGGCCTTGACCCTTGAACCTCAAGCTCAGACAGGGCACTACCGCTTCTCGACCCAGGTGGCCGTACCGGCTGGCAATAGTCTGCCTCTGCTCTTGGTGGCCCGGGATCTGGGCGGTAATCAGAGCGCCAGGGAGTATAGGGTGCAATCGTTGACGAGTGTCAGCCTGCAGCCACTCCTGCCCGCCGATGAGAGTGAGTTGTTGAGCCAGGGGTCGGCGATGACGCTGCAGGTGGCTGCCCAATTGGGTGAGCTGCCCAGCGATGCCAAGGTTGAGGTGCGCTTAGACGAAGAGCCGCCCATCACCTTGGCCAGCGATCAGCAAGTAGCCAGTGGCGAGGTGAGCGTCGCGCCCGAGGCGGCCGCCCATACGCTGATCTATCAGGTAGTGCAGGGGGGGAAAGTCCTGGCGACCGCCCAGCGCCACTTCAAGGTGGTGGATGACAAGAGCATCCCCCTGGCGCTGTTGAGTGTGACGCCGCAAAGTGGCAGCACTGGGGTTGAACCCGATGAGCCTCTGGTCCTCTACTTCAATAAGACGATAGAGACATCATTGCTTCAGGTGGAGCTCAGAGAGACGCTGCACGGCAAGAGCTATCTCAACAAGGATGAAGCCGGTGCCTCGTTCCTGCAGGCCAAAGGCTACCAGTTGCAAGAGGTTCACCGGGATCAGGAGCGGGTTGAGTTGAACCCCTCCCTGTTGCCGGACGGCAAGAGCATCAGCTTCTATGCCAAACGAATGCTGGGCTTTGGTGCCCAGGCGCTGGTGACCATCTCTTACCAGGGGCAGGAGTTGAGCCGCTTCACCTATCAGGTGCGCCCTCTGCCGACCTTCATCACGGGTAATGTGGTGGATCAGTTCAACCAACCGCTCTCGGGCGTGGTGGTGGAGTTGAGCGAGCTGGCCCGCAAGACAGTCACCAACGCCGATGGCGCCTTCAGTTTTGGCTTCCAGGAGGCGGCAGGGCAAGAGATACCGACTGGACGTTACCGCCTCACCATCAATGGTGGCTTGGTGATGCCAGGTTTTGGCATGCAGCAGCAGCAGATCTCGGTCACTGGGGGGGTAAACAATCAGCTGGGCATGCTCCCCTTGCTGCAGCTTAACCCCGAGTTGGCCTTCCAGCAGGTGGCATCGGGTCAGTCCAAGGTGAGCTTCTCTGATGGCGAGTTGGGCCTGGATTTTAGCGCTGCCCATCTGCAGTTCCCGGATAGCCGGGATCAGGGTCGCCTCTACTTCCAGTTCCTCCCCTTCGAGCAACTGGGCGCCAACACCATGGAGGGTTTTACGCCGTTATGGGCCTATGCGGCCCAGCCCAAGGGGGTGAGGGTTGAAGGCCAGGTTGGCATCAGCCTGACCATGCCCGCCTATAACGGCCGTTATGACTACATCCCCACGGGCACAGAGCGGGTGATCCTGGTGGGTTACGATCAGGATCGCGGCGTGATTGCCCCGGTTGGGATCGGCCGTATCGACAATCATGTGGTCCACAGCGAGGGGACGCTGGCGTTAACCTCGCTGGATTATATCGGTTATGTGATTTTGCCTGTGGAGTGGCAAAGCAAGCTGGCCGCCGTGGCGGCGGGGCAACTCTCTTTGCCTGCCTTGCAGGCGGAAATCACATCAACCACTCAATCGACTCAAGCCATCGCACAATAGACAGCGCAGTAAGATAGCGCAGTAAGGGAGTGAACTAGTATGCGGCTCGGATGCCACACCTCTTTTCCGGGATGGAACAACTTCCGTCACGTTGGGCGCCTGCTTGGCTTGGGCCTCTTGCTGTTGAGCTCGACCAGCTCAGCCATGTACACCAGTACTCATCCTGGCCGTTTTAAAAATGGCTATGTGCTGGCGCGCAGCGTGGTGTTGGATGCCAACAAGCAGCCGATCCTGGTGGAGTATGATGCCGAGGGTAAGGAGATACGCAAACTCTCCTTGAACGTGCCTACCTCCTCTGTCTATGTGATCCCGGCCAACGAGTACCGCTCTCAGCAGCAGGTGTTGCAGCAGTTCAAGCAGGAGCATGCCAATGATCTGGCTAAAGATGCGCAACTGCTGAGCCGGGCCCAGTTTGAGAAGGGCGAGTTTCTGGCTGCCGACAACAAGAGCAAGATCACGCAAAACACCCTGCCCCTGAATGTTAAAAGCGTGCTGGTGCGCTCCCAGGCCAACCGCATCCTGCTCGACCCCAATCAGTTGGTGTTGCTCACCTTCACTCTGGATCATACCCAGAACAATCTGGTGGTGGCTAACGATGCGGTCTCGCTGGTGGTTAATAGCCAGGGGCGGATCATAGAGCAGGGGCGTAATGCCATAGCTCCGCGTACCGGCTTTGTTGGCAATGGTGAAAACCCGAAAGCGGGCGGCATGATCACCCCAGGCAAAGACAAGCTCTATGGCCCCATGGCCGATACCTATGTCACCCTGACCAATCCGCCCTGGTTGGGGGCCGCCGTTACCAATAAGAACGGTCATTACAGTTTTGGCTATCGGTTGCCCCTTTGCCCCTTGGGCGGGTTTGAGTTTACGACCGATGTGTGGGCTCGCCTGAATTATCAAGGGTTTACGCCGCGTGGTTCGGCCGTCAGGCCCTATTACCTGCGCCACCCTGGTTATGACTACTGCATGGCGTCTTATGTTCCAGATGGCACACTGATTGGTGCCATGACAGATGTGGCGCTGATCGGTATCTATGCCTCCATGGCTATGCCCATGGTGCAGAGTAACTTCTATGTGGATGTGATGTTTCTCTCGGGCCAGATGAAACTGCGCAACCCGGATGGCTCTATCGTGCCGGTGAAGGAGAACACGGAGTACAACTACCAGGCTCCAGATCTGAAAGCCATCACCCAGACCCAGTATGACTTCGATCAGGATGGGCAACCCGATGTGAGCAAGTTGGGTAGCTTTAAAGAGGTTGAGGATAGCCAGAAGAAGAAGGTGACCCGCTTTGTTACCGAGTTAGCGGAAGGGGAGAAGCCTCAGTATCAAGGGGTCTATTTTAGCTCTCGCTCTGACAAGACTGGCGATCCCGATCTGCTGCGCGTGCCCGATACTGCCCAGTTGCAAACGGGTAATGGCTGGCTGAGCAGTATTAGCAAGGAGGATCTGAAAAATACCGATATCCTGGTGTTTCGCGACGCCACAGGCGAGCTGGTGTTAGAGCGCAAGGGGATCCGGGATACTGAGCTCAGAGATGTCGGTGTCAGCGATGATGCCCAGAGCATCTACTACCGTCTCATGCTGCGCGGCCCCAGAGACACGGGGCAGTCGGCCTATGCCATGGGGCAATCCTGGGAGAACTGGTCCAGTCACTACAAGCTGACAGCCCCCTACCAGAAGCGCAACGCCAACCATCTCAAGGCCGGAGAGTTTGTGACCGTGGTGGCCATCAACCGGGCCACTGGCTATATGGCCAGCCAGACGGTGCCGTTAAAGGCGGCGAGCGATAATAACAATCAGCTGTTGAATGTGCCGATCGGTGAGCTCTCGCTCATGCCGCCCAACCTCAAGATCTGGGCCGAGCGCAACTACAAGGTGCAGTCTGGGCTGACCAAGGATGAGAAGCGCCACTACCTGATTGGCAGTGAAGGGGCGGCCATGTCCAGCGATAGCGACGTGACCGTCTACAGTGAATGGTTGACGCAAGATGGCCGGGCTCTGCCTCTGGGGTTGGGTGCCGATCGGGGTGAGCAGTATGGCTTGACCGGGCGACTGGCCAAGGTGGTGGCTCCCGATATGTTGGCAGGGGTGGCCGATGGTGGTCTGGCTAACTTCCCCATTCCGCCCGGGCGCAGCACTCAGGTGGTCAAGGTGGCCGATAACCTCAGCAAGTCTGAGCACTACTATCTGCATGTATCCGGCACGGCCAAAGATGAGAACCCCTCCTTTGAGACAGGTGGGGCGAGCAAGGCGCCCTTAAACACGCGTCCGGCCAAGTTAACCCCTTTCATGACCCCCTTCTATGATGAAACCAATAGTTGGGTGGAGTACAACGCCTATCGGAAACTCAAGTCGGATTATTATCAGGCCGAGGATAAGAGCGGCGTGATCAAACCGCTCAAGCCCATAGCCGGTTATGGCTGGCAATACAGACCCGAGTACCAGTTCAGCCGCTACGATCTGCAGATGAAGCAGATCAAGGCTTCGGCGGTAGAGAGTGGCGGCACACGGGTTCCCAACATGCTGGATCAGACTACCCCTGCGCTCACTTCGCTGGATGATCTGGTGGAGCTCTTCTACTCCCTCAATGTTCCCAAAAACCCGCGTCTGAGCAATCTGGATAATGGCCAGGATCTGGTCTTTGCTCTGGGTGAGAGCGAGGTGAAGGCCAATCTCAAGGCTGATGGCAGCGTCAGTTTTGACAAGCAATCTTTGGCCCATCTGACCTCGTTGCAGCCCGAGGATTTTCTCACTCTGCGCCTTTACACCAACCAGGATGCGGGGAACGTGCTCTGGGAATATGCCTTCGAATACCTGGCGGTTCATACCCGCAAAGAGGGTTTCGACATGGAGGATGACGATGGCACCACCTATGTCAGTGCCGATGATCCCATGGTGCCCCTGCAATCAATTCTGGTGGGTTATGCCGAGCGCGATCCCAAGTTTAAGAAGCCGGTGAAGGTGGTTTGGCAAGCCAGCATTGGGTACTTCGACAACATGAGCCAGGAGTACAAGGATCTGGGGATCTTCCCCGCCGATCTGCACCTGCCGAACATAGCCGGAACACGCAGTGTGGTGCGGCTGACACTGGGGGATAGCTCGGAGACGACGGCGAAACTGGCTCCCTTCGTGGTCATACCGGGTAAACCGGCCGTCATGACCCCCAAGGTGGTGGGCGAGGAGATCTACATCGAGGGGCATAAGTCACTCGAGTTATCGGTCGAGGTGCGCGATGCACACGGCAATCTGGTGGCGGACGGTACACCCGTCTCCTTCACTCTGGATGGCCAGGCGACCTTTGCATCTCAAGATCTGGCCACCAAGGGCGGTATGGCCAAGGCGGTGATCCGTGGAGTCGCCATGCCCTCGGCGGAGAATAGCGTCACCGTAAAAGTGGGCTCGTTGAGCTACAACCACCCCTTTGTGGTCAAGCCCCTTCACCCTGAATTCATCTCTGTGCCCTTAGAGTTCCAACCCGAAGAGCAGCACGATATTCATGTTCGAGTCACAGATGATCACGGCGAACTGGTGCCCAATGTGGCGGTGAACTTCAGCGCCAGCTTTGGTCGTTTTGGCTCCGAAATCACCATGACAGGCAGCGATGGTATTGCGACAGGCCATTTCCACACCGGCTATGCGCCCATCAAGGATGGGAAAGTTATGGCGCGGGTGGGCTTGGTGCCCGCTACCTATAAGAAGACGACGGTCAAGCCCAAGGATAAGGCCGTGGATATGGGCATGGCGACCCTGATAGGGGATGCCACCGAGCGCGGACAGGCCCAATACCAGCGTTATGATGGCCTCAACATGCAGTTGCAGTATGAGGCCGAGGCGCCCATCAAGGTCAATACCGAAAAGGATCGACGCTATACCCTGCAGTTGGGGTCGTTGGCGGAGCCGAATCTGGCGCCGCTTGCGGCCTATTACATGAATGATCTGGATAGTGATGCCGAAGGCAATGCGCTGGCCATAGAGGAGACGGGCCTGCATGGCGGCAAGAGTCTGCTGGTCACCAAGATCCAGGACGATCCATCCGGGGTCGGTAACAGCTATGGCTTTAACCGTCTGGCCGGTAAGGACAGCGAAGGCAATCCTATCTCCAGTTGGATCAGGGTGCCAGCCAGCGCGGCCCTGCGACCAGAAAAGAGCCTGGGTTTCCGCCTGGATATCAAACCCCAGGAGTTGGGGGGGACGCTCTTCACGCTGGGGGGCTCCCACAGCCTGCAGTTGGGTGAGGATGGCAAGCTGCTCTTCACCGTCTACACAGATGAGGGGCCCTTAACCCTAACCAGCGCCCCCATCACGCCGGGCAAGTGGCATACCGTGGCGGGTCGCTACCTCAAGGGGCAGTTGGAGCTGGAGGTCGATGGCGTAGCCAGCACCCCGGTCAGTGGTGGCCAGGCACTAAGCTATACCGTGACCGAAACAGGTATCGAGATAGGCCGTGGTGTCACGGGCTATCTCAACAGCCTGCGCTTCTATGACTGGGGGTCGGTGCCGCTTATCACCTTCAGTGATGGGTCGCTGACGCAACATCTGGTGGGCGATGGCGCGGAGCACGCCTTGCTGATCAAGAGCTCGGGGCAGCTCAACAGTTTGCAGGCCGACAGCCAGCTGCGCATGCTTAAACTGGTATTGATCGCCCGACACGAAGGCGATAAACCCGAGCAGTACCGCCACTTTGTCGGTGTACTCAGCAAGGACTTCTATGCCGAGGTGATGGGTCACTATTATGAAAATAATAAAAGCGACTCTTTGCCGCCTATCGACATCAGCCGACTCAATAACCCCGCCGTGCCCTTTATGTCGGTGGCCTATGCAGGAGGCTTGACAGATTGGGTCGTAGATGGGGCCTTCGAAGCGGCCAAGCTGGTGCTGGGCTCTATCATCCCCTATGAAGATTTTGTCGGGCTTTGGAACCAGCTCAATTACTGGATGGATGATGACAAGCGCTTTGACCCCATGGAGCTGGCCTTCAACGCCTTGGGTGTAGTTTCCGTGGTGCCGGTATTAAAACCGCTCAAGCTGATCTTGCGGCCACTCAAGAAGTTCTTGGTTCCGCTACGCAAATCCAAGTTTATCCGCTCCATGGGCTCGATTGTGGGCAAGCTGGCCGATGAGGCCCTGCATGGCAAATATGACAAGTTTATTGATCTGATGCCCATGCTGATCACCGCCTATGAAATGGCCTCGGATGAGGAGGCGCGCAAGGGTTTGATGACCATGGCCGATGCCATCAGCAGTGCCGACGACTTCTACGCTTGGGTGGATTTCTTAAAGCTCCCGGCCGATGGTTGGGATGGCGATGTGATCCCCCCCTTGAATCTGGCTAATAACCCATCTCCCCAGAACTCTTTTGGTTCGGTGATAAGTCAGGCATATGCAAATGGCCTGGGTCGTAGAAAGGTGGATGGGAAGGCATTAGGGAAATTGATTAAGCAGCTAAAGGAACAGATTGCGAATGCTCAAGGGCAAGAGCTGACAGCTTTAATTCGTGTTATAGGGAAAGATATTCGTTCTGCTAATAATGCGGACATGAGAAAAATGAGGAAGTTGATTTTTAATGTGACTTTTTTAAAGTCAACTCTTTCAGTGCTGAAACATGGTGGTGTAAAAAGGGTTTCAAATTTATTGCGAGCCAAAAAAGGCGTAATGAGGATGCCTGCAATAATTCCAATTGCAGCTGTTGCTTATTTGGAAAGTCGAATGACAGATGGGCCGTGCACATTGCCTGGTTGTAAACCTATAACAGACTCTTTATTGCGTAAAAACATTCGTACCTTGTATGGTATGGCATTGGGTGATTACATGCTTGGTGAGAGTAATCACATGAATGGCGCAAATCAAATTGCTTCTTTGTTCCAGTTGGTAATGGTTGCATACAAACAGTTGTCACATGAAGTATTGAACACTGGTGCATTGCTGGCAGTCGAGAAATCGTATTTTGTTCAGTTTTACACTCCGACAGCTTCCGGGTTAAAACCGGCAGGTAAACCAATAGAGCGTCGAGTCGATATTGTAGTGGAGTCTACCCAAGAAAATGACAAACCAATATTTGTAGAGGTTAAATCATTGAAGACTCCTATTCGGTTGACTTCTTGGAAACCATGGGCGTATGGTGCTAATTTTAGTGCCAACTCTGTAGATGAAGAAGAAGTGAAAGAAAAGACAACTTATGGTCGCCAATGGGTTCTTGATCGTGTCGCCGCAACGGATAATAAGTTAAAAGCTGATGTCGCAAAAGATAGGGCACCTAAGATGCTTGCGTCTCGTTTTGAATGGTGGTTGCAATATTTTAATTCTCAAGGCAAAGATGCGAAAGGTAAGGTTACACAGGGGCAGCGCAGTTATTCTAAGGCGGAATGGGAAAAACTTCGTAATGAGCTGACGCCAAATTTCAGTACGCTAACAGCGGAAAATGTTGCAAGTTATGGGTATGCCAAAAAGAATAAGTTGAGTCAGCTAAAGGAAAAAGAGTTTGAAATTTCTGTTCGACGTGGTTGCTTAATCAAGCCATTTAGTGTCAAGACTTTTATGTTTAAAGACCCTGCTATACGAAATGCAATTTTCAGTGGTATTGCTAACGAGCTGCTGGATGTTTTTTTCAGTGATGAACAGGATATGGATGTGGAGTTTAACTCAGAATGTTGACAGCTTTTAATATCTCAGATTGGGCTGTGGATAACGCTGAATGGATGCAAGAGCGAAAGCTCAAGTGGTCATTGTTGCAGGAAAAATTACTTTTATCAGAAGTGGTTAAAATTAAGCATGCTCCTGTCTTTCTTGATTTTTATTTGAATGGCGTTTTGGATTTAGACGGGTTTTATTTTGCGCAGGGTTCATCACTCATGCTGATGCTTTTGCATCCAAAGCAAAGTTTAGATAATTTTCGTCGTATTTATGACGCAATTGATTCCATCCCAGATATGGCGCTGTCTATAGAGCATTACCTTAACTTTTCAAGAATAAATCATTATGCAGCACAAAGAGAGTTGTATGGTGAGAAAGTGTATGATGCTTTTGGGGTGCAAGGTATCTTTGACGGACAGGATGGGATCTATGCACAGGTCTTTTGGGGGGATAGTTGCGAAATTACTCCAAAAGTTGATGTTGTCACTGGACGAACCTATCCTTATATCGATGATGTGAAAGGCTTTTTTTCTTCTTATTTATGGCCATCTGCATTTTTCATGTTGGGTATCACTCAGTATCGTTATGCTAGAGAACAGTATCAAGCGGAATATTGGTATTGCTCTATCAAACACAACAATAAGTCTTTTATTCAAACCAAAGATGCGATGACTGTATTCTTTCAGTCTATTTATTATTTTGATAAATTGGCTACTGACGATGGTGTTTGTGGTAGGAAACAGTTGGCCGAGGAACTGAAGTTAATATTGGACACAAGGGAGTTTCCTCCGCGGGTTAAGGAGCTTTGGGAAAAGACCAAGCAAATTGAAACTCAAAGTTTTGACTTGTTAAATAGCTATCGTTCGGATTATGGATTGCCAATGCTTATTTTGTAGAACCGTTGGGTCGCGTCTATTAGGCCCAATGTTTACCGGTAAATTGATATCTGTACGTAGGAATGTATAAAAATGCTAATGGAGTTTGATAAGGCTGACTGGCCCGTTGAGGACAAAGAGTGGCTAAAAGACCGCAAGGAGCAGTGGCGTGCTCTGGAGCAGGCCATGCGCTGTCTACAATATAAACGCAAACATATCGTGCTATTCAAAGACTATTTTATCAAGGGAAGATGGACTGGGGTGATTATTGTGCTTGTTCAGGGGCTATATCTGGTGCAGGCTTATTTTGGTTAATGCGGATGCACCCCAGGCAGGAACTCGCCACGTTGAGGAATATATTGCTTTCCTGCACCGAACGATACAAATTTGATGATTGCTGGAAGGCCTTTGATCTATGGTATAGTGCCTCGGTAAGAGCAGCCCAGGGCGATGTCTACTTGGAGTTGGGGCAGGATGGGACATTCGGTGGCAAGGATCAACTCTATGCCGAACTATTTTATGGCTCGGAATATCCTCCGCCATTGCCGCTGGATCGTGATGGAAACCCCCTCCCCAATCCGGTGTCTGCAGATGGTATGTATGTATGGATTATGCGGGCTAGTTATTTTTTTATGCTAGGGGTTACTCGTTATCAGTATGCTTTAGCGCAATATATGGCTGAGTACTGGTATAGCCTTCTCCCTTTGGTCAAATACTTTACGCCCGACTCGGACAAAGATTACGTCGTTCGATTTCTACAATCTGTTTACTATTTTGATGAATTGGCCATTCCAGATGAATTGCCAGCAAGACGGCAATTAGCTATGCAGTTTTTAGAAATATTGGAGAATCGCCCGCTACCGGAGAAACTGCAAGTTCTGTGGCAGAGGGTCAAATCATCAGAGGGCCGTGACTTTTCAAAGTTAAAAGAGAATAGAGATTTTTGGTATAACGAAACTGGTTTGCCTGCCGGTTCTTCATAGGCGGTTAATTATGTATGCTACATTTTTTATAAAATTTCCTGATGCAAATAGCCTGAGCACATGTCTCTATTATCTGGATCCTGATTCTACCCTGCCATTTAGTGATGAAGTGGACACAGATACCGCTGAGCTTATCGAGTGGGCCGAAGAGCTAACAACGCTGGATTATTCTGATACCTCAAGCCAGGATGCGGCTTATGTCGGATTCTCGTTGAGTGATAGCGATTGGGAGTATGAGCTTGACCAGTTAGTGGATTTCTTTGCGCACTTTTCTGTCGAGCGAGTATTCGTCTATTTCGATGATCAAGAAGAGCAGATCCTAGTTAAAGAAGCTACGCCACAAGGTTGGCAAATACGCTATTGCTATGGTGAAGATCCGCAACTGGATGATGAACTTTCAGCATTCCCGGATACAGCTGAGGGCTGGCACCAAGGCCTGGCCCATGTGCTGGCCAAGTTTAGCTGACAGCGGTTTAGATCACGCCGCTGTGTAGTGACGTAGCCATAAGGAGTGCTCATTTTTTTCTGGAAACCACGGTTCGCCAGGGTGGCTGACTAGGCCCCAGATGGGCGCGGTGATAGGCTCTTTGTCACCCATTCACGCAGCTGCAATTCATGCCTATGCCCTTTTCTCGGCTCTTTTCTCCGCACTCGGCGATGACTCAGGCCGGTCGGAGTGTCGTCTTTCAATCTTTCCGTACCCACGATGTACCCGAGTGGATGAGCCTTTGCATGAACACGGTGCGGGAGTGGGCGAGCTTTCATGGTTTTGATTACCGCTTCGTCGATGATGAGTTTTTCAATTATGCCCCCGAGTGGTTTCGCATCAAGGCGGCGGAGCATCTTAACCTCATCACGGATATGGCGCGGCTGAAGCTGGCCAGTGAACTCTTGGCCGAGGGGTATGAGCACGCTGTTTGGGTCGATGCCGATGTGCTGATCATGGATAAGGAGGGGTTTCAATTACCGAAACAGGATCCCTACTATTTTTGCCGAGAGATGTTTTTGCTTGGCTACAACGGTGAGCTGAAGATTGGCAAGAAGGTGACCAACTCCATTTGTGGTTTTAGGCAAGGCAATCCGCTGCTGGAGTTTTTGATCCATGCCGGGCAGGAGGTTGTGAATAAACGCGAAGGGCTCGGTCATGCCGCCATAGGTACCGAGCTGTTAACCGGCCTGAATCAACATCTTCCTTTGCCCCAGATCGATGATTTGATTTTGACCAGCCCCTTGCTGCTCTGGGGTATAGATAGTCGTAATGAACGAGTCTTGCGTTATTTCGCCGAACAGGTGGCGGTGCCGGTACGTGCGGCCAACCTGTGTGCCTACTTCCGCAATAAGCAGTTCAATCGTCTGCTGGTCACGGATGAGCTCTTTAGCCGGGTATGTGATGCGCTGCTGGCCAACAAGGGGGCTGTGATCAATCACTATTTGCCCGCCGATATGGCTTGAGGATGAAAGAGCTGATGGGTGCCCACATAGTCTTAGCCTGGGAGATGGGCAGCGAGTTGGGGCATTTGGCCAACTTCTCTGCCCTGGCACAAGGCCTGCTGGCGCGGGGGCACAGGGTGACACTGGTGCTGAAGGATCTCTCCCGCGCCGAGCGCTTTGTCGCGGGCATGCCCGTGACGCTGCTGCAGGGGCCGGGGGTGCCGCGCCAGATGGGCTCGGCAGGCCAGGTTCGTTCCCTGGCCGCCATTTTGAGCCGCCACAGCTTTCAATCCTTCGATACGCTCTGGAGCTGTGCCTATAGCTGGCGCACGCTCTTTACCTTGTTGCAGCCCGATCTGGTGGTGCTGGATTATGCTCCCACGGCCCAGTTGGCCTTGCGTGGTCTGGGCATTCCAACCCTGCTCACCGGGTTTGCCTTTGGTGCTCCACCTTGCGATGCCCCGCTACGGGATCTCTCACCTTGGTTGGGGGCGCAGGATGCGGCCAAGAGTCACGCGGAGCAGGAGCAAGTGTTGAGCCTGGCTAATCAATGGCTGCAGGAGCAGGGGGAACCGCCCCTTCGGGCGCTCAGTGAGCTCTTTGCCGCGGATCGGCTCGCCTTAACGCAGTTGCCTGAGCTGGATCCTGACGCCAGACTCAGAGGGGAGGAGTATGTGGGGCCGCTGCAGCCTGCGCAAGGGGGGCAGAGAGTCACTTGGCTGACGCCTGCCCGGCGCCGGGTGCTCTGTTATCTCAAACCCGGCGTGCCCTTGACGCCTCTACTGCTGGCCGAGCTGGCTCGTCAGCAATGCGAGGTGGAGTGTTTCTATCCGGCACCCTTGCCCGAGGCCTGGCTGGCGTGGCTCACCCCGACTTTTCGAATTCACGCTCAGTTGCTGGATCTGCCCCAGGCCATGGCTGGCGCCGATCTGGTGGTCTGTCATGGTGGCATAGGTACAGTAAGCTCCGCCCTGTTGGCCGCGTGCCCCATGCTGCTGGTGCCTCTGCATACCGAGCAGAGGGGGAACGCCGAGCAGGTGGTGGCCTTGGGGGCGGGTCTCTATCTGAGTTCAGAGAGTGATGAGGGGGCGATCACCCATGCCCTGGATCGTTTGTGGCAGGAGGCCAATTTTGCTCACGCGGCGCGGGAGATAGCCCAGCGCCATGCCGGAGGACTGGGTGGGGTAGGGCGTCTGGTCGAGTGGTGTGAGAGGCTCCTTGGCGAGACGCCATCATGAGTCGGATCTTACTGGCATGGGAGCAGGGCAAAGGCTTGGGCCATCTTTATTCGCTGGCTGGTTTGGCGCGGGCCTTGGTTGCGCAGGGGCATGAGGTCACGCTGGTCAGTCGGGAGCTCTCTGCGTGCCGAGCTCTGTTGGCAGGAACGGCTATTCAGCTGCTGATGGCACCGCACTGGAGTCGGCAGGGCAAGTGGCCGACGCCCGCCCGCAATCTGGCCGAACTCCTGTTGCGGCGGGGTTACCACGATAAGGCTTCTCTTGCGCCCATGGTAGCGGCGTGGCGAGCCATTTTTGACCTGGTGGCCCCCGATCTGCTGGTGCTCGACTATGCCCCCACCGCCGCGTTGGCGGCTCGGGGACGTTCTATTCCCACCCTCATTTTCAGCAACAGCTATTGCATACCGATGGCGGGCTTGCCGCTGCGGGATTATACCCCCTGGTTGCCTGCCGAGCCGGAGCGAATGCGGCGCAGTGAGGCCCATCTGCTTACTGTCTGTAACCAGCTCGCTACCCAGGAGTTGACCCACGCCTCCGAGCTATTTGCTGCCGATGCCGTGCAACACCTGGATTACCCCCTGTTCGATGTGGAGGCCGCCAGACGGCCCAATGCCTGCTATCTAGGGTATGCCACGACAGGGAGTGAACCCGTTTGCCTGCCAAAGTCAGAACCACTCCATTGGGTGAGTCGAGCGCCCAGAGTCTTTGCCTATCTGGATCTGAACGTGCAGGGATGCGACCCCCTGTTGGCGGCTCTGGCGCGTAGTGGGGTCGATCTTTGGTGCAGGGTGGCGACCGGGCAGGAGAGCCGGGCTCAACAACTGCTGGGTAGCCGGGGACGAGTGTTGACCCAGATGGTGGATTTTCCCACCCTGCTGCAGCAGGCGGTATTACTGGTCTGTAATGGCAATCTTGGCGCCGTCTGCCAGAGTTTGTTGGCGGGCTGTCCCATGTTGTTACTACCCGGGCATCTGGAGCATAGGCATAACGCCGAGCAGATCGTCAAATTGGGGGCCGGTCTGCTGCTCTCCTCGACCCTGAGTGCAACGCAGATGGAAGAGCAGTTGCTGTTGCTGCTCAATAGCGGCAGTTTTCGCCAGGCGGCTGAACGAGGAGGGCAATTGCTGGCACAGCAAGGAAGCAAAGATCCCAGGGGCCAGCTGCTCGGCTGCTGTCAGCGCTTGCTGGACCGCGGTTAAATAGCCGTTTGGCACATCGAGCCGTTACTTCCTGGGTGTTGTGAGCCTATTTATCGCTACTGTTAATGACACATGGCGCTTATATCTATTATCCTGCGGCGTTGAGTCAGTTCTTGGGGTTTAGGAAAAGCTATGTGGAAAATAGTAGTCTGCTTATCACTCTTTTTGGTGGCCTGTTCGAGTACGCAGCAGGTTAAAACCAGTAAACCCACACCTAAACCTCAGCTCAAGAGCACACTGCTTCCTGCTTCTCTGGTAGGTGAAGATCGCCGCCAGCATGAGGCGTTGCAAGCCTTCATGCGTTCTTGTTCGCGTCTGGGGAGTGACTGGCAACCTCTGTGCTGGCGTGCCAGCACCACAGCGCAAACTCCTGCCGCGGCCCAGCGTTTTTTCCAGGAGAATTTTGCCCAGTATCGCTTGGACAGTGGCACTGGCTTGTTGACGGGCTATATGGAGGCACAGCTGCACTGCAGCCGAACCCCGACGGCGCGCCTTGATTACCCGGTTTACGCACCACCCGGTGATCTACGCAAGGGGGTGGCTTATCTGACTCGTCAGCAGATTGAGACTGCCCCTACACCGGCGTTGCGCCGAGAGGTTCTGCTCTATTGTGACAAGTTTGATGCCTTTGTGTTGGGGATACAGGGTTCAGGCCGGGTGGTGTTACCCGATGGCTCGACCGTCAAATTGACTTATGCTGATAAAAACAATCGGGCTTATACCTCGGTTGGTCGTGTGCTGATCGATGCCGGTGAGGTTTCTCGCGAAGAGATGAGCATGCAGGCCATCAAACGTTGGGTGCTGAGCAATCCGGATCGGGTCGATTGGCTGCTGCAGCAAAATGCCTCCTACGTTTTCTATCATCTGGATCAGCGCAGCGACAATCCTGTGGGTCCACCGGGTGCCATGGCGCTGCGCGAAGGTTTGACTCCCTATCGCAGTGTGGCCGTGGACTCACGCCACATACCGTTGGGGACTCCGCTCCTCATTCACAGCAGTTGGCCGGATCAGACCCCCTTCTCGCGCTTGGTGATTGCCCAGGACAAGGGGGGGGCCATCAAGGGAAGGGTGCGCGCCGATCTGTTCTTGGGGCATGGCGACCTGGCGGATGAGCTAGCTGGGCGTCTGCAGTCACCGCTGGATGTTCGGGTGTTGTGGCCCAAGCAGTGGCCTGCGCCTAGCCGGGAATGGATCCGTATCGGCAGTTAACGCCTTGGTAACGGTTGCCGCTACTTCTTGTGCTCATGCTTATGTTCAAGCAGCGGCTTGAAGCGTTCATAGATGAGGTCCCGCTCTTCGGGCGGTAGAAGATAGAAGTACTGGGTAAACAGGCGCAGTAATTGGGACTTATTGAGTCCATCACTCTCTGCGATCAAGGCCAGATGATCTATGCTCTCCATGCTCATGGAGTAGGTGGCTTTCTTGAATATGGCCTTGGCCTCCTTGCTTAGGGGGGGGAGTTCTGGCAGTGGGATCGGCTGTTCCGGGGGAAGGGAACGTTCTGGGCTCACAAATCTGGGATGCCCCAAGGCATAGAGCTCCGCATCATTGATGAATTCATCAATGGTGACGTGGGGGGCAGGGCCCGGCTCTTTGAGCTTTTTCTTTTTCAGATCTGAAAGCCCCATACTGGCTCCGGATTACAGGTTAAGAAATTCTTTGGCGATCACCCGAATCTCTTCGGCTGCCTTCCCGCCGGGTTCGATTTCCATCACCGACAATCCCTTCTCTTCGCTATCATCGTAGACATTCCTGCTGTAGATAATGGCATTGAGCACATCGACGCAGAAGGATTGGCACACCTCTTTGGCTTCCAATATTCGTTTGGCCTGGTTGGGTAGCGAGGGGCATTGAGTCATCACCACGGCCGCCTTCAAGGAGGGATTGACCATCTTGCAGGTGCTGATGATGTCCTCCATATGGGGTAGAGTCTTTAGATCCCGCCGTTTGGGGCGCAGGGGGATGAGGGCATGGGAGGCGACGGACATGGAGGAGCGCAGGGCCCGGTTATCTTGCCCGCCACAGTCCACCACCACGAAATCATAACGACTCTTCAGGCTCAGCAGATCCTCCCGAATGTTGCCATACAACTGTACGCAGTTGATGGGGGCGAGCACATCGTTATCCTTACGCTCCTGGATCCAATCAGAGGTGGTGCGCTGAGGGTCGCAGTCGACGAGCAGCACTTCACCCTTATAGTTGGTCTTAAAATAGACCGCTAGATTTTGCGCTAGGCAGCTCTTGCCACTACCGCCTTTTTCCCCACCGACCAGAACAATCATAGAGCCACCTCAGTACGCTTGTCACTCGCGAGTCCGATGTATTGAGTATAGATAAAACTGTAACTTGTGCAGGTAAGTATCGAACGAGAAAGCGGGATGGGAGGAGCGGCGCTAGAAGGTGAAGAGGAGGGAGGCGTTTGCCTCCCGAATTGCTTAGAAAGTGGCGCTGACAATCTCTTTGGTGAAGGACTTTTCACAATATTTGCACTTCATGCGCACATCGCCTTTGATCGCCCGGACGCTAAAACCACTGGCCACCGGTTCGCTGTGGCTGATGCAGTTGGAGTTGGGACAGGCGAAGACTCCGTTGATCTGCTCCGGCAGTCGCAGTTGATGCTTCTTCACCACTTTGAAATTTTCGATGATGTTGACCGTGGCATGGGGAGCAAACAGTGCCAACTGGTTGGCCTGGGCTTCGGTCAATGAGGTGTTCTCCACCTTGATCAGATCCTTGGCGCCCAAGGCGGCAGAGGGCAGATTGAGGCCCACTGTGATGCGCTCACGGGTATCCAGCAGATGAAACAATTTAAGGATCTTGATCCCTTGGCTTGCCGGAATATGGTCGATAACGGAACCGTTGCAGATGGCTTCGACCTGAAGTTGTTGCTTCTCAGACATGATGAACTCTTCCTCGACGGTGCATTATACAGTTTCGTTAAGAACCAGGGCCAACAGGGCTTGACGGGCATAAACCCCATTTTCTGCCTGCTCGAAATAGTAGGCATAGGGGGTGGCATCCACATCGATATGGATTTCATCCACCCGAGGTAGGGGATGCAGTATCTTCAGATTATCTTTGGCGCCCTCTAGGGTTTCGGTGGTGACCACATACTTGGCGGCTATGTGCTTGTACTCGGTTTCATCAAAGCGCTCTTTCTGCACCCGGGTCATATAGAGGATATCCAGCTCGGAGACTATCTCCTCGAGTTCCTCATGGACGCTGAACTCTATGCCGCGCTCTTCCAGCTCTTCGCAGATGTACTCCGGCATGGCCAGGGCTTCGGGGGAGACAAAGTAGAGGCGGGCGTTGAACAGGCTCAGTGCCTGGGCCAGGGAGTGCACAGTGCGGCCATATTTCAGATCGCCGACAAAGGCTACTTTCAGGCCATCCAGGCGACCTTGGGTCTCATATAGGGAGAAGAGATCGAGCAGGGTCTGGGTGGGATGCTGATTCGAGCCATCACCAGCGTTGATCACCGGCACCCGGGAGAACTCGGCGGCCAATCGGGCGGCGCCCTCTTGCGGGTGGCGGATCACGAAGGCATCGGTATAGGAGGTGATGATGCGCACCGAATCGGCCAGGGTCTCCCCCTTCTTGGCCAGGGAGGTGTTGCCTGCATCGGCAAAGCCTATCACCGAGCCCCCCAACCGCTGGACGGCTGTCTCAAAGGAGAGGCGAGTGCGGGTTGAAGCCTCAAAGAAGCAGCTAGCCACCAGCTTGTTGCACAATAGGTCGTGACGGGGTTCTGCCTTCAGGCGAGTAGCGGTTTGTACCACCAGCTCCAGCTCGGGGCGTGTCAGATCGGAGATAGAGATGATGTGCTTCTGATAGAGGGGGTTGGCCATCGTCTGTGTTCCCTTATGCGTCGGTCATGCGGTCAAAAAAAAGCCCCTGCAGAGGGGCTTCTTCTCAATAGAGGGCTTGTTGGAAACGGAAGAAGCGGTGCGACGTGAGGCACAAACAGTGACCGGGCAATTGTCTATCTGGGACATGCTTCCTCCGTTGGTCATTAACAAGGCGTGAGGATTATAGAGCATGGGACGACACATGTTAACGCATCCCCATTGGATTTGCGTTTTTGGTTCGTTTTTTCAGCACTCATGCACTTTTAGTTGATTTATTGCGCAGTTGAATCGGGGCGGTAAAAAAGGGCTTTACCTTTGGGGGCTAGTTTGTATAATTCGCCTCGTTGAATGCAGGGGCGTAGTTCCAATTGGTAGAACAGCGGTCTCCAAAACCGATGGTTGGGGGTTCGAATCCCTCCGCCCCTGCCAACACTCAACAAAAACCGCCGACTGGCGGTTTTTTGTTTTCCGCTCTAGCCTTTTTCGCCTTTCATGTCGTTTTCTGTGTGAGTTGGTTGTTTATACAACTTTTATCAGCTTAGCTTCCCAACTATCCCGCCAGTTTATTTTTGCTTTGTTCACTATTCGCTCTTGGTGGCATTTAGCGAATGCGCCGCAACAGGCGGCCGGAAATGCCAGTATCAAAACGCCATACCGCATCGAAGATCTTCATCAGCGCCGGTTTGCCATGGCGTGACAGACTGACGGCATTGAAGCGGTTGCCTCTTTGTTTGAGCGCCTCGACCTGCGTGATCAGTTCAGCCGGCAGGCGTTGGGCAATAAAATCGGAGAGCACTATGGCATCGGCGTTTTCATAGCGGGCCTGTTGCATCTTGCCTAGTACGTCAGCGAAGCAGGGCGCCAGATCGGTTCCGCCCTTGAAGGAGCTCCCCAAGAAACTCAGAGCCTCTTGTAGACCGGCGGCTCCGGTTAGCTCGTAACTAACCACCTCGGTGGAAAAGAGCTGGATGATGCACTCCCGGCCATCGCTCAGCGCGATTTGCAGCAGGCCAAAACAGAGCGCTTTGGCTGTCTCTTCGGGATAGCCGCTCATGGAGCCAGAGGTGTCGATACAAACGATGAAGGGGCCCTTAGGCAGGGGCTCTTCTCCTTGTAGATAGTGCTCTACCTTAGTTTTACGCAGGCTGCGGCTCTGGCCCATGAAGTGATAGTTGAGCAGGCGTCGTTCGACCAGATGCTTATAGAAGATGGTCTCCAGCTCAGGGTTGGCGAGCAGCATGGCTTCTGAGGAGAGCAGGCGATTGAGTTGATCACTTTGGTGCACTCCCACCAAATCATCGGGGACGTTATCCATCTGCTCGTATTGCAGGGTCTGGGCCTCATGGTGGCTGAGCCTATCCCTGTTCTTGCTCTCCTGGCGCGCAGTACGTCCCAGCTCGGCGGCGATCCTTTGCAGCTCCGGGTTTTTGGCCAGGAAGCGGGCATAGTGGCGCAGCCTACGAGTATCGCCTTGTAGCAAGCGCGCGGCGCTCATATCCCAGAGTTTACCGGGGTTTTGCGGGTTGAGGGTCTGCTCCACTTCGCTGGCAATTTCCATGCGCTGCTCCAGTTCCTTGAGCATGCGTTCGCGCTCCTGATCAGCCAGCTCCAGCTCCAATGACATGATGCGACTGATCAGGCTCTCACGCCATTTTTGCAGGAACAGTTGCTTGCGGTTGAGCGGGTTGGACTCCTTGAGATTTTCCAGCAGCTGGATGGCCTCGGTATGGAAGGGGCTAAAGCGTTCTAATTGGCAGACTAGCCTGGATTCATGGGGGACAAACCGCGCTGGCTCCAGTTGCTGGGTCTCCTGATAGAGCAGGAACTCCTGCTCCAGCTCAGGGGGGGCCGGCGCATGTTGTACTTGTGCGCTGAGCCCGTTACTCCAGCGTGCTAGATGCTCTTTGAGTTGAGCCTCAAACCTGGGCTTGGCCTTCATGAAACTCATGACCTGAGGCGAGGCCATGATGCCGCTGACCATCTCTTTGAGCAGGTCGGCCTCACTGAGCGAGAGCATCATGCTCAGGGTATGCAGTTCCATCATGTTTTATGACCTCCGGCCTGTTGTAGCAGGTGATCCAGGTTAGTTTGGGTCTCACTGAGCTGGCTCTTGAGGCCATCATCTTTTTGCGACAGCTTCAGTAGGCTCTCCTCGATGGAGAGTAGCCACTCCTGAGAGAGGAATAGGTGCGGGCATGCATCGTTGAAGGCATGACGCTGCTGTTGTATCTCTTTGTGTAGCGCCAGCCGTTGCTGCTCCAACGTGGCCAGTTGTTCCAGCCAGCGCTGTTGCTGCCAGGCCGGGATAGGGGTACGCCGCACCCAGGCCAGCGGCGTGGCGCGATGCGCCAGGTCACGGGCGACCAGGCGTTGCTGCTGATCCACATCCAGTGTCAAGGGCGTGGTATGGGTATCGCTTTGCAGGCGGCAGAGAATGGGCTCACCCTTGCGTAACCAGCGCAGCAGTTCGGGGCGGCCCACCTCGGCATACAGGGCCAAGCGCTCGGGTTGTTTCGGATCCAGCTGGCACGACTGCAGGAATAACAGCCGGAAACTGGATTGGTGCAGATCCAGTCCATTCTCCTTGAAGTTGAGATCCCAGCCAGCCCCCTTGAGCAGCTTGCCATGGCGAGGGGTCAGGTGACAGCCTAGCTCCTTGGCGACTTCATCCAGGTAATGCTGCAGATCCTGTTGCAGTCGTTGCTGGGCAAATTGCAACCGCTCTTGGGCGAAGGCGTGGCGGCGGGCATAGTCAGAGAGTTGTTGAGCGATTTGCTCCCGGGCATAGAGGTCATGCCAGAGGCAATCCTTGAGCAGCAAGAGATCCAAGGGGCCGATCTGCTTGCGGCCATTGAAGAAAGCACTGGCCTGCAACAGACGTAGCGCCTTCTTCCAGCGCCGATCCGAGACATAGAGGGAGTTTTTGTGGTTGCCCTCATCGCTGTTGGCCAGGGTATTGAGCCGCTCTCGCAGTTGGAATAGCTGTTCGAATAGGGCATCACTCAGGGCGACCTGACTCAGCTCTAACTGCCACTGCTGGTACTCCCCATCCTCAATTTTCAGTGGGTCTGGCACCGGGTCCTGGGCTGGATCCTGACGGCTGGTGAGCATGGCGCGGAAGTTCTGCTTGTCCTGGATCCGATCCAGCCAGAGCCGCAATAGCATACGGTCATAGAGGGCTTCCAGGCCGCTATCTTCCTGCGGTAGCTCGTTGGAGGCAGTGACCAGCAGGCGCATGGGAACCTGGATCTCCTTCTCCCCGTTGCGAAATCTGTGCTCATTGATGACGGTGAGCAGGGTGTTGAGAATGGCTGGGCCCGCCTTCCAGATCTCATCGAGGAAGACCACCTCGGCATCGGGTAGATAGCCATCGGTCAGGCGCAGGTAGCGCCCCTCATCTTTCAGGGCCTGGATCGAGAGTGGGCCAAAGACCTCCTCCGGGGTGGAGAAGCGGGTCATCAGATACTCAAAGGCCCGACTGTCGCGAAAGGCGCAGATCAGTCGACGGGCTATGAGGCTCTTGGCTATGCCTGGCGGGCCGAGCATGAAGACGCTCTCGCCACAGAGGGCAGCCAGCAGGCATAGGCGCATGATATCCTTGCGCTCATAGAGTCCCTGAGAGAGGGCATCGATCAGTTTACTGATCCGTTCGGGTAATGATTTGCTGCTCATGCCACCTACATTCTGTTGGGGTTGGCGATATCCGAAGACCGGGTATGACGTTGCAGACCAGGCACGTCCGAAGGCACTGGATTGCCATGCTAATTGTTGTGCTAGCAGGTACAAACGCAAGGATTTTAGCGTGGATTCCTAGAGACTAGATTGGTTTAGGTCACTTGTCCTGGAGATTTTCCATTATGGTGAACGGATTTACGCTCTGGGCTGTGAGGCTGGAGCGTGGTGACACGACACAAATCGGAGGGGGTAACAGGTGATGGATTCTCGGCGGCTTGCACTGTTTCAACCTCTGGGTCTGGTGGAGTGGCAACTGCGACATGGCGAGCTGCTGGCCTGCCAGGGTCGGCTGCCCGCTGGCGATGCGGCTGGTGCCGCGCCTGGGGCCGAAACGGCACACTCCGCGTTGTGGTGGAGTGGCGATGCCCCGGCTTGGCTTGGCGATCTATTGGCTGTGTTGGGAGTGGCTGCCGCAGCCTGTCAGCCCTTGCCTCAGCGGCTGTCCGAGTCGATGCCGTTGGCCATGGTGCTGCTATTGCCTGGCGCGACCGAGCAGGCCTTGACGGTCGCTTGCCATCATCGCTTCGATGCCCGACTGGGCAAGCGCGAGTTGTGGCGCCAGCTCTGTGCCGCGGGCGTGGTGGATACGAGTCGTTGGGGAGGGACCTAGATGCCGCAGATCCGTGCATTAGGTGTCGAGGCGTTGCCTGCCATGCTGCTCGTGGAACAACAGGCACATCCCACCCCCTGGAGCGAGGCACTGTTGGCCTCCAACTTTGGTGAGCGTTATCTCAATCTCGGGCTGTGGCAGGATGCGCAGTTGGTGGGGTTTTGCATTGCCGATAAGTTGTTGGATGAGAGCACGCTATACAACATCTGTCTGTTGCCATCCTCTCGGGGAAAAGGGTGGGGGCGTATGTTGCTTGAGCATTACCTGGCATTGACCCAGCAACTAGGCTGCCAGCAGTGGTGGCTGGAGGTACGCTGCAGCAATCTGGTGGCTCAGCAGCTCTATTTGCGGGTTGGCTACCAGCAAGTCGGGGTGCGTAAAGGGTATTATCAGACTCAAAATGGGCGCGAGGATGCGCTGGTGATGCAACGCACCCTCTGCTGAATGCAACTAGGCATCTGCGAATCGGGTGGCGTTCTGGATGGGCTGTGCTATGCCCTATACATTGACCTTTGGGGTGTGCGACAAGGATGAGGTGCGTTTGGCTGTTATGCCTGTGGCTGCTGCAGGGAAGTGCCCTAGCCGGGGTTTATAAGTATGTGGATGAACACGGTGTGGTGAGCTACACCGACGACTTCGCTACGGCCGCGCCATTTAATCCGGAGGAGATGGAACTGCTGGAGCCGGATCCTGACAAGGTCAAACTGCGCTATACCCCCAGCGGTAATCTCTTCATCATCAACGAGCTGTATGGCCCTGTCACTGTCACCCTGCAATTGAACCATCTGGCAGGGGTCAGGAGTCAGACCGATCTGACGCAACCGATAGTGGTCGCCGCTCGCGCCGAGCAATTCGTGGATAATCTGCACTATTCGGGAGAGGGGAGCCTGGAGATCTCCCATCAGTTCATCGTGGGCTCTCCCAGCCAGGTGCTGGAGTCGGATCTGCTGCCGCCATTCCATGGCCGCTTCCAGATCTCCCAAGGCTTCGAGGGCGCCTATAGCCATCACTTTCCGGGTAACCGCTATGCTATCGATCTGCCTATGCCGGAAGGGACACCCGTGCTGGCTGCCCGCAGTGGCACAGTTCTCGATATGAAGATGCACTTTGCTGGCCATAGCAATGACCCGGCCGCCCGAGCCCGCACCAACTACCTTCGGCTGCTGCATGCCGATGGCACTATGACGATTTATGTCCATCTGCGTACCGGCTCGGCTCGGGTGCAGATAGGTCAGTCGGTGGCCGCGGGTGAGCTGATCGCCGAGTCGGGCAATACAGGGTACAGCACGGGGCCGCACCTGCACTTTGCGGTACAGCGCAACGATGGCAAGCGGTTGATCTCTATTCCTTTTGTCCTCAAGGGGCAGGCGCCTCATCAGGGGGATTGGCTCTCCAACTGAGCCTGTTGATAGCTTGTCAGCAGTTGGGCTAGCCCGCCTTGGCTCAAGGGACGCCAGTTGGCCGCGGTGCCGACCAACCGGAAGTGCTGCAGTGACGGGTCAAACTGCACCTTTTGTCGCTCGCCTTGAGGCTTGGCCTCCAGGATCAGTAGGGGTAGCTTGTCTCCGGGGGCGATGAAACTCTCCAGCAGTTGGGCTGTGGCCGGGTCTGCTTCTTGTTCCAAACGAACCATCTGCCACCCGTTGAGTCTTGAGGCGCTGCCTGCGTTTGGCCATAGTTCCTGTTCTCGCTGTGGGCAAAGCTGGCATTGGCGACTCACCAGCCAGATGAGCAGGGGTTTACCATCCTGTTGTGCTTGATTGCTGGCCTGTTGATAGCCGGCGGCATTGTAGAACCAGGGGCGTTGGGCATCCTCTGAGCCCTTATCCAGCCAGAACAGGGCCAGTAAGCTGGCCAGTAGAGCCAGTGCAGCCCCAAATAGCACGGCTTGCCACTGCCGCAAGACGATTTTCATCCCCAGCCTCCCGGCTTAGATTCTTAAGGATCCTCATTCTGCACCCAAGCTTAACAAAACTCAAAAAGCGAACAGCTGTACGCTAAAAAGTTGGATCCGTTAGCTGACAAGCTGGTAAATTGCGCACCATTCACACTACAAGTGTCCACTGATAGGTAAGCATCGATGAATGAGCTCCATTTGGTTAGGGTGTTCAGGCAGCGCATCGAAGGATTGAAGAGTAAAGCCGCACAGCGGGTCCAGCAGGATGGACAGTGGCGTGACATCAGCTGGCAGGCCTTTGGCCGCAGCATGAATTATCTGGCCCAGGCGTTGATCCGCTTGGGGCTGCAGCCACAGCAGAGCGTGGGGATCTTCGCGCGCAACATGCCGGAGTGGACTCAAGCTGATCTGGGGATCTTGGCCGCCCGCGGTGTGGTGGTGCCGATCTACCCCACCAATACCCTGGATCAGACCCGTTACATCATTCGAGATGCGGGCATCCGTATCCTGTTTGTCGGTGAGCAGGCTCAATATGACATGGGGCTGCAGTTGCTGCAGGAGGGAGTGATCAGCCAGCTCATCGCCCTGGATGAGCACGTCAATCTGCGCGCTTGCTCGCAAGCGATGCACTTTGCCGACCTGCTGCGCTTCGGCAACCATGCTCCCAGTGTGGATGAATTGCAGCGGCGGGCCGCCGATTATCGGATGGAGGATCTGCTGACCCTGGTCTATACCTCTGGCACCACGGGAGAGCCCAAGGGGGTGATGCTCGATTTCGCCAATCTGGCTGCCGTGCTGGTGCTGCATGATCAGCGGGTCACTGTCGGCCACAGCGATGTCTCCCTCTGTCTGCTGCCCTTGAGCCACGTTTATGAGCGTTTCTGGAGCTACTATGTGCTCTATCGAGGCGCCCTCAATGTCTATATTCGTGACCCGCAGAGCGTCATGTCTGTGCTGGGCGAGGTGCGACCCACAGTGATGTGCGCCGTCCCTCGCGTCTACGAAAAAGCCTATAGCATCATTCACGGCAAGGTGGCTGAGGCGAACCCGGTACGGCGTGCCCTGTTCAACTGGGCCAAACGGGTGGGGCTCAAGATGCTGGAGGTGAAGCGCAGCGATGAACCCGCCGCGTTGACTTTGCGTTGGCAGCACAAGCTGGCCGATGCCTTGGTATTTGCCAAGTTGCGGCAGCGCTTTGGTGGCCGGGTGCGTTTCCTGCCAGTGGGTGGGGCGCGACTCGCCGATGAGATCAATCTCTTCTTCAATGCCGCCGGTCTGAACATCAAGTATGGCTATGGCATGACCGAGACCTCGGCCACTGTCTCCTGCCCGGAAGAGGACTCCTTGCCTATCGGCACCATAGGTAAACCCTTTGATGGCCTAGAGATCAAGCTGGGGGCGGAGAAGGAGATCCTCATCAAGGGGCCCACTGTCATGCGCGGTTATTACAACAAGCCGGAGGAGACCGCCAAGGTGTTCACCGAAGATGGCTTCTTTCGCACCGGTGACGCGGGTGATCTGGACGCCCAGGGCCGCCTTATCTTCACCGAGCGTTTGAAGGAGTTGATGAAGACCTCCAATGGCAAATATGTGGCGCCGCAACTGGTCGAGGGGACGCTCTCCCAGGATCGCTTCATCGAGCAGATTGCTATCATTGCCGATGCCCGCCACTTCGTCTCGGCCCTGATAGTGCCCTGTTACGCCTCGCTGGAGGAGTATGCCCGCTCTATCGGCATCAGCTATCAAAGCCAGGTGGAGCTGCTGCGCCACAGCAAGGTGGTGGAGTTCTTCGAAGGAAGGATCAATGCCATGCAAAAAGAGCTGGCCAAGTATGAGCAGGTGAAGCAGTTCACCCTCTTGCCGCGGGCTTTCTCCATGGAGAAGGGAGAGCTGACGCCCACGCTCAAGCTGCGACGCAAGGCGATTGAGCAGGCGTTTGGTGACGAGATCGAGGCCATGTACCGGACTCGCCGCTAAGCTTGGCTGGCTAACCGATGCAACAAGCCAGGCCCTGCGGGGCCTGAGTTGTTTCTGGTGGGGTCATTGCCAGAAGTGTTTGCGGATCTCCTCCCTACGTTGGCAGGGGGTGATGCCGATGTCCTTGAGCTGGGCATCACTGAATTCGGCCAACTGGCGCCGACCTCGACTGTTTTGCTGCCAGAGGGCGAGTTTCTGCCGTAACAGTCGGGTACTGCTGATTAGCTTGGCTAATAGCCTCAATCTGAGTCTTGGGCGTGAAATGGCGATGAAGAGTGACATGGTGACTCCTGATGAGCGGTAACATCCTGTTGTGGCTCTCATCATCGAAGTTCTGGCACACTCTCACAAACGCGAAAATCTGCATTGGGTATTAGGTGAGCTTATGTCAGTGCTAATGCACAGGTTGAAGGCCTTGGCTGTGCTGGAGGCGGTATTACGCACCGGCTCCTTCAGTCGGGCTGCGGAGTCGCTGTTTATTACCCAGTCGGCTGTGAGTCAGCACATCAAGCAGTTGGAGGGGGAGCTGGGTCTGCTGTTTGAGCGGTTACCCAGGCAGTTAAAGCCCACGCCGCGAGCCGAGCGCTTGCGCCCTTTCTTGCAGCAGGGCTTTGCCCAATTGGAGGAGGGGTGGCGGCAGATACAGAACCGGGACGAGGAGTCCGTGGTGACCATTACCCTGCTGCCCTCTTTTGCCAGTCGCTGGTTGTTACCGCGCCTGGCTCAATTTACCGCCTGCTGTCCCGAGATTGAGCTGCGCCTCGCCATGAGCGATCAACTGCAAGATCTGCAGATCTCGGCCATCGATCTGGCCATCCGTTTCGGGCGTGGTAACTATCCTGGGCTACAGGTGACGCACCTGATGGATGATGAACTGTTTCCGGTGGCGTCACCGGGTTTGCTGGCCCGAGAGGGGGCGCCGGCTACACCCGCCGAGTTGGCGCGCTTTACCCTGCTTAAGGATAACTCGCTGGAGTCGTTTAACTGGTCGAGCTGGTTGCGCCTGGCCGGGGTCACCGAGTTTGTGCCCAGCCACAATCTCACTATTTCCGACTCGGCTCAGGTGGTCAATATGGCGCTGGCTGGCCAGGGGGTGGCGTTGGCTCGACGCTCTTTGGTGGGAACCGAGCTGCAAAATGGCACTCTGGTGCAACTATTTGATCTGCTCCTGCCCTGTCCTTTTGCTTACTACCTGCTGCAGACCCCGCGCACCATGCTGCGTCCCGCCGTGCAACGTTTTGTCCTTTGGTTACAGCAGCAGATTGCTCAGGATAAGGTAGTGCAGGCGGAGTTGACGCGATCCGTTTAGGCGGGGTTGCGTTGCCGGGCGACGTACTCTGCCCACTCCAGTGCATAGCAGCGCAGTCGGTGCGGCTGGCCGTCGAATTCGTCACAGAGGCGCTCTTCGATAAAGTGCAGGCCATTTTTGACCATTACCCGTCCCGAGGCTGGATTGGTCGGGGCGTGTTCCGCTTCGATGCGATCCACTCCCAGCTCGTAGAAGGCAAAGTCCAGCATGCTGGCGACCGCCTCGCTCATCAGCCCCTTTCCCCAGTAGGCGCGCCCCAACCAGTAACCCAAGGTGCCGACCTGCTTGATGCGCCGATCGGCCTGGCGCTCTTCACGCAGCAGCAAACTGATGCTGCCGATCAGCAGGCCGCTGGGCTTGTCGGTAATGGCAAACATGGCGGCCGTGTTGGCCTGCCACCCCGCCGGGTGAGAGGCGATCCAGCGTTCGGCCAGGCCCGGCGGGTAGGGATGGGGTATGAGGATGCATCCTTCGGCTACCGCCCGGTCACCTGCCAACAGACGTATCCGTTCGGCATCGCTAGATTGGAATGGCCGCAGGCGCAGGCGGGGTGTCTCGATCTCGGGTTGTGACATGTGAATTCCCGGTAATAACTGGCTGTTAGCCTGCCACAACCCGGCAGCCCAGGCGAGCCACTTAACTCAGGCGGCGCACCAAGCTCTCCCGTTGGGCTCCAAAAGGCTCAGTCCAGGGTTTGGGTTGCCCAGGCTTGTTGATATGGGTCACATCGCCACTCTCCCGGAAACGGCGTATCCCCTCACGGTTAAGCCAGTAGAAGATGCCCCAGTTGGCAAAATCCCACTCGGCATTGTAGGGGTGAGCCTCATAGTCAATATAGAAGAGCCCCTGCGCATTGAGTACAAAGTTGGCCGGGTAGTAGTCGATATGCCAACCCGCCTGTTGCAACTGCCTGGCCATGGCGAAGATGGGGCGAAAATGGCGGTCATCGAGCCCCTGTTCGACCAACAGATCTATGATGAGATCACCGGCTATGTACTCTTTGACCAGACAATACGCCTGGCTACTGAAGGCGAGCAGACGGGGGTGGGCGATGGCGGCGGCCTGTAGTCGCTGGTAGCTGCAGAGTTCAAACTCCAGCGCCTGAGCAAAGGGTATGGTCTGCAGCGGGGTAGATTGATAGCGTTTGAGTACCACTTTCTCGGGTAACGCTTGGCTAGCGCCATCGCGCCCCTGGCGGTGGTAGAGATAGGAGATGGCCGATTTTCCCCGCCCTATCTCCGTTTCCAGCAAATAGAGGCAATCTCCCAGCCAGAGTTGCGGCTCTGCCAGGGTGAGCGGGTAAGGCGAGGTGTGGGCTTGATCCGGCATAGGGTGTTAACTAGTTAGTGAACCTGGTGGCTACTCTCCAGGTTTTGGGCTTGAGTTTCTTGCCGTTCAAGGGTGGAATCGGGGGGTGGATTGCCTAAATAAGACCTATACAGGCCACATAAAGTCGCTCGTGGCGCTGCTGTGGCTTGCATTGCCGAAGCGGCTGCTTGATGCTGAAGCCTGCGTCTCATCTCGATTTATCATCTGGAGCAGCTATGACCGCGATCGCCACCCTGACCTTCTCTCCTTCCCTCGACAGCGCCACCGTTACCGACCGCATCTATCCAGAGGGAAAATTGCGTTGTGCCCAGCCGGTGTTTGAACCGGGGGGCGGTGGTATCAACGTGGCGCGGGCTATCCAGCGTCTCGGTGGTGAGGCTCTGGCCATCTATCCGGCAGGGGGGCCAACCGGTGAGCATTTGAGTGCGTTGCTGAAGGATGAAGGGCTGCAGCTGGCGGTGGAAGTGACGCAGGATTGGACCCGGCAAAATCTGCATGTCCTGGCCCAGAGTAGTGGCGAGCAGTACCGCTTCGTGATGCCGGGTGCGTCGTTGTGCTCCGAAGAGATCCATGGTTTACGGCTGAAGGTGGCGGCCTTGCCCGCTCACTCCCTGCTGGTGATCAGCGGCAGCCTGCCGCCGGGCATGGATGTGGCCGATCTGGTTGACCTCCTGAGCTTTGCCAAGCAAAAACGGCTGCATTGCGTGGTGGATAGTTCTGGACCGGCCCTGGCGGCTGCCGTGGCTGAAGGGGGGTTGTGGCTTATCAAGCCTAATCAAGCCGAGCTGGCTGAGCTGACTGGTGAACCAGTCGACAGCCCTGAGGCGATCGTGGCGGCGGCGCGGGCGCTTATCAGTCGCGGGGCGGCCAAGTTGGTGGTGGTATCAATGGGGCCACAAGGTGCCCTAGCGGTGAGCCGAGAGCAGAGTGTGCAGGTGGTCCCCCCGCCGGTACAGAAACTCAGCACAGTTGGTGCCGGGGACAGTATGGTGGGGGCCATGTGCCTGAAACTGGCGGCTGGCGCCGATCTGCGCGAGATGGTGCGCTTTGGGGTGGCCGCCGGAACCGCCGCCACCTTGCGTCACGGCACCCAGTTGTGCGACCCGATAGAGACGGATCGCCTCTATCATCTGCTGCAACAGCAGTGAGGCGTGGTCAGATATTGAGATTAGCGCTGGCATTGAAGGAGTAGACGCTGATATCGGTTCGCTGCTGCCAGCCTAGATGGCGATAAAATGCTTGAGCCTGCTGATTGTCGGTATGGACAAACAGGTGGCTCTTCTCTACCCCCATGGCCTGCAGGGCTTGGATTGCCGCCTGCAGTAACGCTCGGCCTATACCCACTCCCCGCCACGCTGCGGCCACGCTCAGATGTTGCAGATAACCGCGACGGCCATCGCTACCCACCAGGATGGCACCGAGTATCAGCTCATTCGCTTCAGCCACGAAGCTCAGCTCCGCATTGCGCGCCAGATAGGCGGCAATGGCGGGTTCTGAGTCGGCCTCGCGCAGGGTCACCCCTTCGCTGGTTTGCCACAAGGCCATCACGGCAGGATAGTCTTCGCGGGTCATGGGGCGTAGCAGGTAGGTCAAGGTGAGCTCCTGGCAAGATAAGGTCAGTGGCTAAAGGGGAGAGGGGCGACCAGTTGCAGCGTCTTGTTCAGTACGCCGTCAGTGACGTCGAGCAGGTAATCGCCGGAGGTTTGGTAGAGTTGCCACTTGTCTGAGTTCAGCCCTTGCAAGCGGATAAAGTCACTGGCCTCAGCCACGCTGGAGAAAGCTTGGGTGCCGGTAAACAGACCATAACACCAGGGGCCGAGCACCAGAATTATCTCGCCTTGCGCCACGTTAGCCTGATCGTGAGGCGCGCCCAAGACATAGACAGGGTGACGAGGCGCCGAGCGTACCATGGGGACGCTGGCCTTCTGATAATCGATAAACACCGCCATGGCCAGGGCTAGTAGCAGCGCCAGCGGGATCAGCAACCCTTGAAGTCTCTTCACCATAGTTCTCACCTCGCCGGTGTAACATTATGATTACTCTACGGGAAAGCGGTGGAGTGAGCCACCGCTGGCTGATGTTTTGAGCAAATATTCGACGTTACTAAGGCGCGTGCTGGTCGGTTACCGATCCCTACTCCTCAGCGCTTCTGGCCGGAGAGGCGGCACCACTCCTCTTTCACGGCAGTCGGATCCATGTTGAACCACTGACCGTAGATCCCTTCCAGCTCGACGGCCTGAGTCTCCAGCACGCCGGAGAGGGCCAGCAGACCACCCGGGCGCACCAGATTGTTCATCAGCGGCGCCAGTTCCCGCAGGGGGCCGGCCAGTATGTTGGCTACCAGTAGGTCTGCTTGCAACTGGGTAGGTTGATCCTCTGGCAGGAAGAGCTCCAGACGGTCGGCTACCCCATTACGCTCGGCATTATCCCGGCTGGCCTGAATGGCTTGGGGGTCGATATCTATGCCAATCACCCGTGCGGCGCCCAACTTCAGGGCGGCTATGGCCAGAATGCCCGAGCCGCAACCGAAATCGACCACTGTCTTGCCCTGCAGATCCTGGCCGTCCAGCCATTGCAGGCAGAGCGCTGTCGTCGGGTGGGTACCGGTGCCGAAGGCCAGACCCGGATCCAGCATCACATTCACGGCCTCAGGGTCTGGGACTTCACGCCAGCTGGGACAGATCCACAAGCGTTCCCCAAACTGCATAGGATGGAAGTGATCCATCCACTCCCGCACCCAATCCTTGTCCTCTAACTGCTCTATCTTGTAGGGCATCTGCTTGCCAAAGTGACGCTGGAAGAAGGCGACTATAGGGGTCGGGTCCACTTCGGCATCGAACAGCCCGGTAACCGTGGTTTCGCCCCACAGCTTGGTCTCGCCGGGCAGCGGTTCGTACACCGGATTGTCGTGGGCATCCATGTAGGTGACAGCCTGAGCACCCTGGCCCATCAGCATGTTGCTGAGTTTGTTGGCGGATTTGGCGGTCGCGTACAGTTTGATTTGTATCCAGGGCATGGCGGTCACTTCGTTAAGAAAAAAACGGACGGATTGTAGCATAGCTGCCCCCGGCCAGACAGGCGTCGCTGGTGGCGGTGGGCCGGAAGCGGGAATGCCTAAGGGAGCGTGAAGGGGGCCAGGTGATAGGTTCGGGGTTGCAGATCCAGAGCCTGCCGGGCGGCGAGTTGCTGGATTTTTTGATCTAACTGGACGGCGATGGGACCAATCAGCAACTGTAGCTTATGGCTATCCAGTTCGTAGCGGGTGATGACGCCCAGCTTCTGCAGGGCGGCGTTATCCAGTTGCGCCGGGCTCTCCACCTCCACCGTCAGGTAGGTGAGGCTGGCGCTCATGCTGATGAGATTGCCCAGCCCGCCCAGGGCCTTGATATAACCCACGGCCAGCAGGCTGATATCCGAGTTGGCATGGTGGTTCCGCTCGGTTGCGTTGCCGCTCTGGCTCTGCCAGATGTGGGCGCGCAGCCCTACTAGACGTAGTACCAGATGGGATGCGATGCCATAGAGCAACAGGGTCAAACCAGCCAGCAGGTAGAGTTGCAGGCTGTTGCTCCGCGCCCCGGCTTGCCACAGGGAGTCGACACCACCCAAGAGGTGGGGAATGGCAAACTGGATATTAGCGTGTTGACAGAAGGCCAGCAGCAGACCGGCCAGCAGGATATGGGTGCAAAACAGGGCCGGCGAGATGAGCAGCAGGGGCAGCAGCAGGGGTTCGGTGACACCCGTGATGAGGCCACTGATACTCAGCAACAGCATGGCACCGATGAAGGCGCGGCGTTGAGCCATAGGGGCTTGATGAATGAGCGCTATGGCCATGCCGGGCAGGCCAAACATCTTGACGGCATAGAGACCGGAGAGAAAGGTCAGCTGCTGGCTATCGAGCTGCCCCGCCGTATCCGGCTGTACCAGGGGATGGAATATGGTGTGTAGGCCGAACGGGGTCAGCAGTTGGTAGAGGGAGCCGAGGGCAAAGCCCCCTTCACGCTCCCGGAGCCAGCTACTGCCAAGGCGTAGTAGTTCGGGTTCCAGCCAACGGAAGAGCGCGGCCAAGGGTATGCTGAGCAATAGGCAGAGCAGGCCGTTGAGGATCAAGATGATGGCGGCGCCCTTGAAGGAGTGCAGCAGGGGTGGCAGACGCAGGCGGGCCAAGTAGGGATAGGAGCATGCAGAGGTGATCCCGGCGACCAAGGCACAGCTCATGGCGGTGTGTTGTTGCTGTGGTGCCAACACGCCTAGTGTCGCAGTGAGTATCAGGTAGCCCAAGGTGGCATTGATCGCCTGCATACCAAAGTTTTCCCGCTGCAGGCTGCTGGCGATGAGCACGGCAAAACAGAGCGGCAATATGCTGTACAGGCTCTGTCCCGCGCCCAGCAGCAGTTGTCTGGGCAGGCTTTCGCCCTGGCCAAAATAGACCAGCAGAGAGGCGAGGGGCAGCAGGGTTAGGGTCAATAGCAGGGCGTGACCCCAGTCATGTACTCGGCGGCTATTGGACACCCAAACCTCGCATAAAATGTGATGTGGCGCACATTCTAGCGCACTTGGTTCCATTTTGGGTAGCGGATTTAGCAACTGGCTCTGAGTCCAGCCCATCAAGAGGGGCTGGATTGAGAGAGGCAGGGGTGTAATGCAGAGCCAGGCTGGTCAAAACGGGGAGGTAACACGGATAAAGCGCAGATAACCCCAGGCCGATAGATACTGGCAGATAAAAGAAGAGGCCACCGGAGTGGCCTCTCTTGAGACGTGGGTTACAGCCCCAGCTTCTTGTGCAGGTAGTGGATGTTAGTCCCCCCCTGCTGGAAGTGTTCGTCGCGCATGATCTCTTTTTGCAGCGGGATATTGGTCTTGATCCCTTCGACCACTATCTCGTCCAGCGCCTGACGCATGCGGGCGATGGCGGTGTCGCGGCTATCGCCGTAGCAGATGAGCTTGCCGATCATTGAGTCATAATAGGGCGGAACCGTGTAACCGTTGTAGATATGGGAGTCCCAACGGACACCCAGACCACCCGGGGCATGGAACCACTCAATCTTGCCGGGCGCTGGCAGAAAGGTCTGCGGATCTTCAGCGTTGATGCGGCATTCGATGGCGTGGCCCTTGAGGTGAATATCTTCCTGCTTGATGGTCAGCGGCTGACCTGCGGCGATCTTCAACTGCTCCTTGATGAGATCGACGCCTGTGACCATCTCGGTCACGGGATGTTCAACCTGGATCCGGGTGTTCATCTCGATGAAGTAGAACTCACCGTTTTCATACAGGAACTCGAAGGTACCAGCACCACGGTAGTTGATCTCGAGACAGGCGCGCACGCAGCGAGCACCGATGAACTGACGCATCTCTTCGGTGATGCCTGGCGCGGGCGCCTCTTCCACCACCTTCTGGTGACGGCGCTGCATGGAGCAGTCCCGCTCGCCCAGATAGATGGCGTTGCCCTGGCCATCGGCCAGTACCTGGATCTCGATGTGGCGAGGATTCTCCAGGTACTTCTCCATGTAGACCATGTCATTGTTGAAGAATTGACCGGCTTCGGATTTAGTCAGGGCGATGGAGTTGACCAGTTCAGCCTCGGCTCGCACCACGCGCATGCCGCGACCGCCACCGCCACCGGCGGCCTTGATGATCACCGGGTAACCGATGCGCTTGGCGATGGCCGCATTTTCCTTGGCGTCATCACCAATGGGGCCACCAGAGCCAGGTACGCAGGGGACTCCGGCTTTCTTCATGGCGTTGATGGCGGAGACCTTATCACCCATCAGGCGAATGGTCTCGGCACGGGGGCCGACGAAGATGAAGCCAGACTTTTCCACCTGTTCGGCGAAGTCGGCATTTTCCGAGAGGAAGCCATAACCGGGGTGGATGGCCACGGCACCGGTCACCTCGGCCGCCGCGATGAGCGACGGCACGTTGAGGTAGGACTCCTTGGCGGAGGGCTTGCCGATGCAGATGGTCTCGTCGGCGAGTTTGACGTGCTTGAGATCGCGGTCAGCGGTGGAGTGCACCGCGACCGTCTTGATCCCCAGCTCCTTGCACGCGCGCAGTATGCGCAGCGCAATTTCACCGCGATTGGCGATGACTACTTTGTCCAGCATGGTCAGAGACCTCTATTATTCGATGATGAACAGCGGTTGATCGAATTCGACCGTGTCGCCATTTTCCACCAGGATCTGTTTGATCACGCCAGCCTTGTCAGACTGGATCTGGTTCATCATCTTCATGGCTTCGACGATACAGAGGGCATCGCCGACTTTGACTTGTTGGCCAATCTCGATGAAGGGGCCGGTATCCGGGCTGGCGGAGCGGTAGAAGGCGCCAACCATGGGGGAGCGCAGGATATGACCACTCAACTCACTGGCAGGGGCCGCAGCGGCTGCCGCTTGCGGGGCTAAGGCCTGGGGGGCCGGTTGCGCATAGGCTACAGCCGGCGCGGCTTGGGCCACCATGGCACGACTGATGCGTACTGACTCTTCACCCTCGGTGATCTCCAGCTCTGTAATGCCGGATTCTTCAACCAGTTCGATCAGTTTTTTGATTTTACGGATATCCATTTGCATTCTCTGTTCAACTTCTCTAGCTGTTAGTTGTTTGACTGACGCAGATGGCGCACAGCCGCTAGTAAAGCAAATTCGTAACCATCCGCACCCAAGCCGCAGATCACACCCTTGGCCACATCGGACAGGTAGGAGTGATGGCGGAACGGCTCGCGGGCATGGACGTTAGAAAGGTGGATCTCGATAAAGGGTATGGCGACTCCCAACAGCGCGTCGCGCAGGGCAACACTGGTGTGGGTGAAGGCGGCGGGATTGATGAGGATAAAGTCTATCGCACCCATGGCGGCGTGAATGGCGTTGACCAGTTCAAACTCGGCATTGGATTGCAGATGCTGCAGGGTGACATCCTCGGCGGTGGCAACCTGGTGCAGATGGCTGACGATATCGTCCAGGGTCGCTGAACCATAGATTCCCGGTTCGCGCTTGCCCAGCAGATTCAAGTTCGGGCCATTGAGCAGCAGAATGCGATGTCTTGCAGTCATCTTGCGGTTATCCTCGGCAATCATGCAGCCATCTTGGCTGTTCTTTAGGGCGATGGCTAGGTTTTTTGTTTTTTATGCTTTATCGCGCTGGCCTTCAAGCCAAACTCGCCAATTATATTGATTTCGTGAGATTTGGCAGCACTTTACTGGTCTAATCTCCGCAAGAAACTGTTGTCGCGCTCAAAGTATCGCCTTACCACGGGGCGTCTGCTTGTTTTTACAGCAAAAGATCAGGGGTCACACTGTCAACTCGCTGCCGGGCAAGGTAGAATGTGATAGATCCCCCAAATATTAACACGCAGAGTCAGGAGAAATGGATGTTGAAGCGTGACATGAACATTGCTGATTACGATCCCGAGCTGTGGGCGGCTATTACCGATGAGACAGTGCGTCAGGAAGAGCACATTGAGCTGATCGCCTCCGAAAACTATACCAGCCCGCGCGTCATGCAGGCTCAAGGTTCCCAGCTGACCAACAAGTATGCCGAAGGCTATCCTGGCAAGCGCTACTATGGCGGTTGTGAGTACGTTGACATCGTCGAATCGTTGGCGATTGAACGAGCCAAGGCTCTTTTCGGTGCCACCTACGCCAACGTTCAGCCGCACTCGGGCTCTCAAGCCAACAGTGCCGTCTACATGGCGTTGCTGCAACCCGGTGACAAGGTGCTGGGTATGAATCTGGCCCATGGCGGTCACCTGACTCACGGCTCACCAGTCAACTTCTCCGGCAAGCTGTATGACATCATTCCTTACGGTATCGATGAAACCGGCAAGATCGATTACGTCGAGCTGGAACGTCTGGCCCTAGAGCACAAGCCGAAGATGATTATCGGCGGTTTCTCTGCCTACTCAGGCATTGTTGATTGGGCCAAGATGCGCGAAATCGCGGACAAGATCGGTGCCTGGTTCTTTGTCGACATGGCTCACGTGGCGGGTCTGGTGGCGGCGGGTGTTTACCCCAACCCGGTTCCCCACGCTCATGTGGTGACTTCCACTACCCACAAGACCTTGGCTGGTCCGCGTGGTGGTCTGATCCTCTCGGCTGCCGATGACGAAGAGTTGTACAAGAAGCTCAACTCTGCCGTCTTCCCGGGTGGCCAGGGCGGCCCGCTGATGCATGTGATCGCCGGTAAGGCGGTTGCGTTCAAGGAAGCGATGGAGCCGGAGTTCAAGGTACTGCAGCAACAGGTCGTTAAGAACGCCAAAGCCATGGTTGAAGTGATCAAGTCCCGCGGTTACAAGATTGTCTCCGGTGGCACAGATAATCACCTCTTCCTGATCGATCTGGTTGATAAAAATCTGACCGGTAAAGAGGCCGATGCGGCTCTGGGTCTGGCCAATATCACGGTCAACAAGAACTCAGTACCGAACGATCCGCGTTCCCCCTTTGTGACGTCCGGCATCCGGATCGGCACTCCTGCCATCACGCGCCGTGGCTTCCAGGAAGCCGAAGCCAAAGAGCTGGCTGGCTGGATCTGTGACGTGCTGGATAACACTACTGATGAACAGGTACTCTCCGCGACTCGTGAGAAGGTGCTGGCCGTTTGCAAGCGTCTGCCTGTCTATGCCTGATCGCCATTCGCTTTGCGATGAGTAACGAAAAGAGCCGCAGCGATGCGGCTCTTTTTATGGGCAGGTTACCCCCTAGGGGCGGTTCGGCTACCGCTTGCTCTATTCGCTGATCTCTTTTTTCACACTCTTGACGGCATCCCGGCTGCTATGGCCTATGGTGGTGGTCACCTCTTTGGTTCCCTGCCCCACGGCATGAGCTGCATCGCGGCTGGTATGCCCTATGGTGCGTCCGGCAGACTTGATATGGCTGCAACCGAGCACCAGCAGCAGTGGTAAAAGTAGAAATAGCCTCTTCATGGGCTTGGGCTCCTCGAACTATGTAGGCGTGGCCTGTCTCGAGCTGAGAGTATACCCAAGCAAGAGCGATGAGCCAGCCATGGTTTATCGCCGTTGGTGGTGCAGGAGTGGGAGGGCAGGAAAAAAACCGCCAGCAGAGCGGCTGGCGGCGGTGTAAGGGTTAGTTAGAGGTTAGGCTGCTACGCACAGAGACGCTTGGCGGCTCTTCTTAGCGCGCCAGCCCAGCATCACCAGGCCCAGCCCCAGCAGGGCGTAGGTCTCAGGCTCTGGTACGGCCGCTGTGATACTGGTAATAGCAGTGGCACCGGTGAAAGTCGTTGACTTGATCTGGCCATATTGGGTCAGTGAATTCACGAATACGCCACCCAGGAGCTGATTATTGTTAGTCAGTGCTGCATTGGGGGCTAATATGGAGCCTGCGAACGGTTTATCCAGTGTCACTGAGGTCGCATCATAGAAGTTCCAGAGTGTCTTGCTGGAGAGTTTCTGCAGGCTGCCAAACAGATTGGCGGTCAGGGTTGAGCTTTGACCACTCACGTTGAACAGCAGGGCTGTGGCACTGCTATCTACGTTGAAACTGAAGTTATTGGTGGAGTTCAACTTGGTGATATCACTGGCCGACAGGTTGATTACGGCTAGGCCAGAGGCATTGGCCTTGGCGGTGAAGGTGGCCTTGCTGTGCTGATCCACACTGTAGCCGCCGGTTGTCGCCTGGGTACTCAGCTGTTGCGACAAGGAACTCAGGCTGGATTTCAGGGCACTGGTCGAGGTGTTCTGGGCCGCGATCACCTCACTTTGTAATGCACTGTTTTGGCTTAGGGAGGTGATACGCTTCTGATTGATATTTCCCCCCGCCACTGCGCCAGCCACATAAGTGACACTCTGTTTGTTACCGTTGTAGTTGGTATAGCTGCTGCTGCCTAATACGGCTGTGCTGCCGTTGTTGATGACGCTGTTGCTCAAAGAACCGGCAATGACAGCCCCACCGTTTTCTACATGAATATTAGAGGCGGAGCCTTGTACCGTCAGACCAGCATAGCTGGAGGCGCTTGATTTATAATTTCCACCGTTCAGCGCGCCGCCAATATAGGTGCGCCCATCCACGTTGGCGCTGGAGGTACTGTTTCCGAACACCACCACATTAAACTGTTGCAGAATATCGAGGCTGCTGAGCCCTGTGCTGGTTGACGCGGCGCTGGCTGCACTGGCCATGCCAGTTAACAGCAGACCGCAGAGGGCCTGGTTCAACAATCGCTTGGCACTAAGCCTATTTACTGTGGTTCTCATTGGCACTTCCTTCCTACGTAACTTGTGCATATTTCAGTTCTTATGGCTGATTTAGCCTATATTATGTGCGCAAATTTAATACGTAAGAATGAGTAAAGCCAGCTTTACTAAAAAATACCTTTCTATTATTACTTTAATCAGCAGCTTGGTTTTCGAACGGCGCCACTTGTGACGGCTGTCACGTTATTTTTAGTGCCAGCGCCGCGCTAAAGCGCTCCTTGCCGTACTGCATCATGGCGTAGAAATCATCGCGCCGGACGGGTACCTGCATGGCCGAAGCTAGTCGTTCGCGGCTGCTGTCCACATCCGGATCGTGGAAGAAGACAAACTGTTCATCGATACCGACCAACACCACCCAGTGCGGGGCTTTGTCCCCGGTCAGGCGCCAGGTGCTGATGAGTACCAGTACCGGGTGGCCTAACGCCAGCTCGGCCTCCAGCTCTTCAAGAACCGGGCGGCGGATGGCGGGTTCAATGCCGCAGGCGGCGGCCTGGCTGACAAAGTCGGCCTGCACCAGCTCCATCACCTGCCGTTTGCTTTCGCTGCGTACGCCACGCAGGAAGGGGGTCTGGGTCTGGCTCACCCACAGCCGTGGTTGTAGCCCCCGGCGCTGTGCGGCCAGAGCCAGCCCAAGAGCCGAACAGCCACCATGGCCAGTGGTCATGAAGACAGTGGTGGCCTCCCGCCAGATCTGCACCTCATCACGCCGCTTCAGGGGGATGCCTGGTTGCAGGGCGGCCTGGGCCATCAGTAGGCAGGCGGGGCCGCAGGTGAAGGGCAGCGTTTGCGCATAATAGGGGATGGGCAACAGGCTGGTGGGGTGCCCAGGTTGCAGCCGTTTTTCCAGGCGAATGCCATCGGCGGCATCATCGTAGTAGTGAGCCAGGATGCGGATGGGGCGATAGCCCTGCTGGAGGTAGAGCTGCTTGGCGCCTAGGTTGTCCTGGCGCACCTCTAGGCGCAGGGTAAGGTAGCCACGTTCCAACGCCTCGGCTTCGCTGGCGACGAGAAGCTGTTTGCCCAGCCCCTGACCACGGCACGCTGCGGTGACGGCCAAGGAGTAGAGGCGAGCCAAGTGGGTGCGATGATGAAACAGCACCAAGGCATAGCCCAGTAACTGGCCATCACGCTCCAGGATCAGAGTGCGGCTGTTATCACTCTTGATGAAACGGCGAAATTGGCGGGCGGAGAGCCGGTCTCCAGGAAAACTGTCAGCTTCCAGAGCCAGCAGGGCGTCCAGATCATCCAGTACGGCATGACGAATCATTGATCTCTCCTGACAACCAGTAGGGACGCCTCAAGGAAGAGCCGCACTCAGATTGCGGCTGGCGTCTGCCCAGACGAGTCAGGATGACAGGGGGTAGGCGAGGGGCAGAGGTGCCCGGTTGAGGCTAGAGCATAGGCCGAATGGCTTGACGGGTAAAGTGTGACGGGCATAGCATTCTGCAGGGCTGAGAGTCGTAACCCCAATCCAGGTGTCTGTGATGCCGATTGACTCTGCAGCCGGGTCGTATCCGACCTCCCGCTCGTGCCGTGCCGGATACCGTTGCTGTTCAACTTGGAGTCTGTATGGCCAAGTTTTTGATAGTCACGGAAAAAAAATCTGATTGGGCCGCCTACTTTCCCTCGGAAAGCGTCGTTAGCGTTGGCGATTATCTCGACCATCGCAGCGACCAGGCTGCCCGGAATACCCAAGTCATCAATCTTTGTCGCACCTATGATTACCAGAGCATAGGTTATTACTGCACCCTGTTGGCCGAAGCCCGCGGTCACCGCATTCTGCCCACACTGCGCACCATCAATGAGGTCTCGAATCGCGAGCCGCAGTTGATGGTGCTGCATGGCATGAACGAGGCGTTAGATCAGGCGTTCGCCGGTCAGGAGCAGGGGCAGGTCACCCTGCTCTTTTATTTTGGCCAGAGTGATGTTCTTCCCTTACAACGTCTGGCTCGCCAGCTGTTTGATCAATACCCACTGCCGGTCATGGAGGTCACGTTTCGCCACAACAAGCATGGCTGGCATCTGGCCTCGATCGCCCCTTATCCCTTTCACAAGTTGGAAAATGGTCAGCAGGATAGCTTTGCTACCGCGCTGGAACGTTTCTCTCGCAAGATCTGGCGTCAGCCCACCCAGAGTAAGCGTTACCGTTATGATCTGGCGATTCTCATTGACCGAGAGGAGCGCATGCCCCCCTCCAATCTGCTGGCTATCAAACGCTTTATCCGCGCTGGAAAACGGTTGGGTATCAATGTGGAGCTCATCGATCGAGAGCAGATGGGGCGGCTTGGGGAGTATGACGCCCTGTTTATTCGTGCCACCACCAACATCGACGATTTCACTTATCAGTTCGCCCGGCGCGCCGAGAAGCTGGGGCTGGTGGTCATAGACGATCCGGCCTCTATCATGTATTGCACCAACAAAGTTTACCTGGCCGAGTTGCTGGAGAAGCACAAGGTGCCGACCCCCAAGACTCGAGTGTTGCGGGTCGGCGAGCGCAACTGGGTGGAGAAGAGCATCCATGACTTGGGCCTACCCTGCATACTTAAACTGCCGGACGGTTCCTTCTCCCGGGGCGTACACAAGGTCTGCACGCCGGAAGAGCTGGAGAGCAAGGCATTGGAGTTGATGGCCTCTTCGTCCCTTATCCTAGCCCAGGAGTATATGTATACCGACTTTGATTGGCGTATCGGGGTGCTCAATCGCCAGCCCTTGTTTGCCTGCAAGTACTACATGAGTCAGGGTCATTGGCAGATCTATCAGCATAAGGAGGGGGGCAGCTTCAATGCGGGGGGGTGGGAGACCTTAGATGTGATGTCGGTGCCGCGCTGTGTGCGTGATACGGCACTGCGTGCCGCCAATCTCATCGGCGATGGCCTGTATGGCGTGGATATCAAGCAGCGTGGTAACAAGGCTTATGTCATTGAGATCAATGACAACCCGAACATAGACAGGGGGATAGAAGATCACTTCATGGGCGAGCTCATCTACGAGCGGGTGATGCTCGAATTTCTGCGTCGCTTGCAGCAAAGAGGGTTATAAACCAAGTGCGCTGAATTTTGGTCATAGGCCCCATGCCATTTAGCATGGGGCCAGGCTCTTACTTCTTGATGCGATAAAGGCGGATTTCGTGTGGTGACAATGTGAGGCCAAGTTTGCCCTGAACTGCGGATTGGCTCTCGGTCGCCCCAAAACCAGGTAGCGGGATCAGGTGCTGTTGCTTACCGCGTAACTGCAGCGTGGTCGAGTGGGGTTGGCTGTCATAGTTCATAACCACCAGTAGCTGTTCGCCCTGATAGCGGCGGGTAAAGGCCAGCAGCTCATTGCTTTGCAACAGGGTGAGATCACCCTGACGCAGGGCCGGGTGCTGTTTACGCGTGGTGATCAGCTGTTGGTAGAAGTGCCACAGGGAATCCGGGCTGGCTTGCTGTCGTTGCACATTGTATTGCACCAGATTGCTGGCCGGGGCACGGAAGGGGGTTGCCGAACTGAAGCCCCCCTTGCTCTCCCAACTCATAGGCGCCCTTAAACCCCAGTCGCCACTGTTGCCGTCACTGTGTCCCATGCCTATCTCTTCACCATAGTAGATAAAGGGTTGACCTGGCAGAGTGAGTTGTGTCGCCACCGCTAGCTTGTAACGTGCCAGATCACCCTGGAAATCGTCGATCAAGCGCTCTCCGGCGTAGGAGTCGTGAGTTCCCAGAACCAATCCCATCTGGGCCAGTGGGTAGTTGGTCAACTTCTGCTGTAGCTCGGTAGTGACTTTCCCTGCTTTAACTGAATCTCTCAGCGCCTCGTTGAAACCAAACGCAAAGGCTGAACCACAGGAATCTTTGCCCGCGGCGGCGGTAGGATCGTTAGGCTCTTCGCAGATCATGAAGCGGCCAGAGTAGTTGTGGGTCACCAACTGCTGCAACTCACGGAGTATGGGCTTGTTTTCTGGCTGAGATTCATATGCGTTCTTACCATTTTCTACCAATTGCCCGACCGCATCGAAGCGGAAGCCGTCGACGCCGAGATTGAGCCAGTAACGCAGGTTGTCATGGTGATAGGCCAGGACCTTGGGGTTTTTCAGGTTGAAGTCGGGCATCTGCTCCCAAAATACACCATAATAAAAGTCACGACTTGGGCGGGCGCGGTGCCAGCTTGAGCTTTGATCCCAGTTGACCCAACCCGGGTCATGATCGCTCCAGAGATACCAGTCGCGTTTGTCGTTGAGCCTGTTTTTGGCGTCTAAAAAGAGCGGGTTTTGGTAGGCACTATGGTTGATCACATAGTCCATGATGACCCCTATGCCGCGGGCATGGGCCGCAGCGAGAAAGGCTTTGAAATCGGCCTCGCTGCCATAGTCTGGTTCTAGTTTGCGATAATCGGTGACGGCATAGCCATGATCATGATCCTGGCTGGCGTTGATGGGCATCAGCCAGATCCCCTGGACACCCAGGCTGGCCAGATAGTCGAGCCGGCTGGTCAGCCCCTTGAAGTCACCTATACCATCGCCATTAGAGTCTTGATACCCCCGCACATAGATCTCCATGAAAACGGCACCCTTGGCCCAGTCTGCAGGTAACGGGCGCGGCAGGGGGGCCACGGCAACCGGGCGCATATCCAGGCTGGTTGAGCTGGCATCGGGTTGTTTTGCGACAGGAGGAGCAGAGGGTGGCTCTTGGCTGGTGCAAGCACAGAGAGCACAGAGCAGCAGGCTCTGTGTGGAGAGACGCAAAGACATGATCAGTCCCGATAGGCTTTAACGATTTAGCCTATCAAACCTGAAAAGCTGCGGGGCAGCAAGGAACCTCATCACACTGCCGTGATTTCGCCGTGGAACGGATTATGGGGCTTACTGACTGGTCGGATAAGTGTGGAAACGGGTGATTGGGCTCAAAGAACTGAGTTTGCCGGACGGTTGCATTGATCTGGCTCGCTGTCTGCTATCCGGCGAAGCAGGCATGATGGTTGCCCCATTTCGGGCTGGTTGGATGCGCTGGCGTTTTTTCTCATCCCGCGTGAGTCTGACGTTAACAGGAATTGAGTATGTATTCTGCATTGGGATTGGCGAGTGACGGACTCTGGCTGGGTCTGTTGGGAGTATTGGTGGGGGTCCTGCTGCTGTTGCTCTGGAGTTGGCGCAAAATGACGCGCCTGGAGCAGGATGGTCGTCATATGCGGGCTTTGTTCGACAGCATTCCCGATCTGACCTGGATCAAGGATACTCAGTCCCGCTTCCTGTTCGTTAACGCTCAGTTTGGTAAGGTCTTTAATCGGGACCCTCAATCCCTGCTGGGTCTGACGGACTTTGACCTCTCCAATGAGGAGCAAGCCAACGGCTATATCGCCGATGATAAACAGGTGATGGTCAGCCAGGCGCTCTTGCGTCGAGAGGAGATCATCACCAGTGCCGATGGCGAGGAGGCTTGGGCCGAAACGATCAAGGTGCCGGTATTCGATAGTCGTGGCAAGGTAGTCGGCAGCGTGGGCATGGCTCGCGACATCTCCGAGCGCAAGCGTGCCGAGCAGATGATGCGTCATCTGGCTCACCATGATTACCTGACCAATTTACCTAATCGTCCCGCCTTTGAAGCGGGGTTCGCCGATATATTGCAGCGCGCCAAGGCCCTGCGTCAGGGCGTGGCGCTCTTCTTCATCGATCTGGATAACTTCAAGAACATCAATGACACCCTGGGCCACAATATAGGCGATGGTCTGCTCAAGCTGGTGGCCGAGCGTCTGCAACAATTTACCGGTCCTTTTGATGCGCTGGGGCGCTTTGGCGGTGACGAGTTTGTGGTGGTGTTGGGGCAGCAAGCTAACCGGCTCTCGGCCATTCGGGCTGGCCAGCAGTTACGCCGTCTGTTTGAACAACCCCTGACCCTGTTTGATGTGGAGTACAACATCAGTTGCAGCATTGGCATGAGCACCTATCCCGAAGATGGGGATGAGTTCGATACCTTGATCCGCAATGCCGACATGGCCATGTACCACGCCAAGAGCCATGGCAAGAGCCAGATTGCCGAGTTCAACGCCCGCATGGGCCAGGAAACCCTCAGGCGCATGTCGATCGAGCAGCGGCTGAAGAATGCCCTCAAACGTGATGAGTTCCGTCTCGACTATCAACCCAAGATGGCGCGTGAAACCCATGAGGTGGTGGGGATGGAAGCGTTGTTGCGCTGGAATAATCCGGAACTGGGTTCGGTTTCTCCGGTCTGTTTTATCCCGGTAGCCGAGCAGTCACGGTTGATCCTGGAGATTGGGGACTGGGTGCTGGAGCAGGCGATGTTGCAGAACCAGAGTTGGCAGCGGCAAGGGTTTCGTATGTTGCCGATTGCGGTAAACCTCTCGGCGATCCAGGTACATCAACACGACTTTGTGCGCCATCTCATCAGCAAAATGGCGCGCTTGGGCTATCCGGGGGCTCGTCTTGAACTGGAGCTTACCGAGAGCCTCATCATGGAGGGGGCCATTCCGGTACGCCACTATTTCGAGGAGCTGCGTGAGCTGGGAGTGAAGATCAGCATAGATGATTTTGGTACCGGTTATTCCAATCTGGGCTACCTGAGCCGTTTTCCTCTCGACACCTTGAAGATAGATCGCAGCTTCATCACCAACATCCATGAGCAAGAGGGCAATCAACAGATCGTCAAGGCCATAGTGCAACTGGCTCGCTCGCTTAATCTCTCCTTGGTGGCCGAAGGGGTGGAACGAGCCGAAGAGCTGGCCTATGTGGAGTCTCTGGGGATCGAGGAGGTTCAGGGCTACTTTTTTGCCAAACCCATGTCGGCAGAACAACTGACCCACTTTCTGGAAGCTTCGCGTGGCGTGGCCTGAGGCTCCGATTATCCCGCCTACGTTTATGCCATCTGATGCATCCTGGCACTGGGGCTTCTTTGCCGCCGCCTTTGCTTCGCGTCCTCTGCTCTGGTTGTTGGAGTATGCCCCGCGCCATGACATTCGTGAGTTGGAGCTGGGCTGTGGTGGCTATCCAGGTTCGCATCATTGTCCCAGTCGCGCTCTGCTCGCCCACCCGCGAGCGCTGTCGCACTGGCGGCAGCAATTCAGGCAAGCCGGGGTGACACCTCGGGTTCTCTCCTGCCACGGTAATCCCCTGCATCCCGATCCTGCTTTGGCGCGCGCCCATACCGCCGCCTTGCGCCGCGCCATCTTGCTGGCCGCGGAATTGGAGATAGAGACGGTGGTGACTTTCTCCGGGGTGGCGGGAGCTCAGGAACCCGGCGGCCATAGTCAGCTCAACTGGCCCGTGCTCTCCTGGCCCTACGAGCAGAGCGATTATTGGCACCGGGTATGGCATGAGCAGCTAATCCCCTATTGGCAGCCGATGACGGCCTTTGCCAAACAACAGGGGGTGCGCATTGCTCTGGAGCTGCATGGGGGCTTTCTCGTCCACTCACCAGGCACCCTGCTGGCACTGCGCCAGGCTTGTGGGCCGACGTTGGGGGCGAATCTGGACCCCAGCCATTTCTGGTGGCAGGGGATGGATCCGGTACGCGCCGTTGCCCTGCTGGGCGAGGCGTTATTTCATGTCCATCTCAAGGATTGGCAAGCGGATGCTCAGCAGCAGGCCATGTGGGGTTTGCTGGATCCACGCGACGAGCGCTTGACCGCTCGTAGTTGGCGTTACTGTTTGCCAGGGCAGGGGCATGATGCCGAATTCTGGCGGGCGTTCTTGCAGGCCTTACAGCAAGTCGGCTACCAGGGGATGTTGAGTCTGGAGCATGAAGATGCCGAATGGCCAGCCGAGTCTTCCATAGCGCCGACTCTGGCGTGGTTACATGCTCTGCTGTAAATCGCCACACGGCTCCTCCGCTAACCTGAAATGGCTACGAGCCAACGGCTCTGTTTTCAATAATCTTGTTTATTTTCAAAACCCTCTATTTATTTCAACGCTTTATTTGGCGTGCCCGTGATGCGCTAACTCTAATATTTTATCAACTCATTCTTATCTGGTTCTGTAACGTTTTCAGACTTTGTGTCTCGGTGAAAAAATTAGCTTTTTCGCTGAAAATTCACTTGAAAATGTGAAGCTGACAAATAAAACAGTAGCCATAACTCCATACGCTAAATTTGAGTTTTCTCTCTGCTGCTGGTGATTAACCAGTCTGAGAGAGGATCATTCGTTCGTCTTAATACCTCGCTAATGACCAATCGCTTTCAACCAGTGAGTCGCCGCCAAACTGGCTATTCACTGGTGGATAACAAAGAGCGTGTGTCTTTAGCAAAAGAGGTTAAGGGGGTCGAGCGTCAACAGCTCAATCTGTGGCGCCTCGATGGGTAGTGATGGGATACAGCGTTGGCAGGGTTGCCAGATGGTCTGGATTGCGGATGGCTGTTTCTTCCCGTGTAATGATAAGGATATGCAATGAATAAATGGCTTTTAACCATGGGATTGGTCGGTGCCGCAGGACAGGCTCTGGCGGCAAGCCCCTCGGTCATTCCCACACCGGCAGCGGGTACCTACTCTGTCGCCCAGAGCATCAAACTGGCCTTGCAAAATAGTGGCAGTGCCAGTTCATCTATCTACTACACCCTGGACAACACCCTACCTAAGCCCAATAACGGTGCCAAGGCCTATAAGGGCGAGCTGATCAAGGCCACCGATGTTAAGGCCTCCGGTACCGACCTCTATTTGCGGACTCTGGTGGTGGACAGCAATGGGACCTGGATCCGCGGTTTGCATCGCTACACCATCCAGTCCAAGGATGTCACCCCTGTGACTGTGACGCCCAGTGTCAAGGTGGGAACCTATAACCAACCCCAATCCATCACCTTGAATATCAAGGATAATCAGGACAGTGCTCCGGTAGTTTATTACACCACGGACAATAGCCTGCCCAACAGCCAGTCGCCGATATATAAGGGCCAGGTGATCAAAGCCAATGACGTGGCGGCGGATGGCGTTGATCTCGCCATACGTACTCTCTCCCGGGATGCCAGCGGCAATACCGGGCGCGGCCTGTTCCGTTATACCATCCAAGTGGCCGATGCTCAGGCACCAGTCGCCACCCCTTCCGTGGCCCCGGGTACCTATAGCAGCAGCCAAACGGTGAAGCTGACTGTCAGCGATAACCTGGATAAGGCAGCCAAACTCTATTACACCCTGGATGGCAGCGAGCCGACCACCGGCTCCACCCTGTATAGCGGTACCACCTTTACCCTGGCCAGCAGCACCACCATCAAGGTGTTGGCTGTGGATGCCACCGGCAACAAGCAGAGTTACAGCTTTGCCTATGTGATCAGCGCGGCCGATACCCAGGCTCCCGTGGTTGCCCCCTCTTTGCCTGCGGGTAGCTATACCGGCACACAGAGTCTGACGCTGAGCGTCACCGATAATAAGGATGCGGCGCCCAAGCTCTATTACACCCTGGATGGCAGCGAACCGACCGCCAACTCCACGGCTTATACCGCAGGCAAGGCGTTAGCGCTGACGGCGGGAACGGCAAGCACGACGATTACGGCCAAGGTATTGGCTCTGGATGTCAGCGGTAACAAGCAGGTGTATAGCTTCGTCTACACCCTGGTGCCGGCATCAACTGATACCTGGTATTTCCGCGGTACCCCGAATAATTGGGGCAAGACCGCCATGATCCAGAATGGTGCTCTATTCTGCCTGACCCAGGCCTTTGGTGCGGTGGCGACCGACCCCCGTTTCAAGATTGACCATAAGGGTGATTGGACCGAGAACTATCCGGCAGCGGATGTGAAGGTGAAAGCCGACACCACCTATAAGGTGTGTATCGATCCGGCCAGCAAGGCGGTGACCAGTACAGAGCAGGGGGTCGATCCAGGCAAGGATGTGACTGCGCCCAGCGTGGCCGCGACCCCAGGTTCCGGGGCCTATACCGACAAGCAAAACATCAAACTGGCTGTTACCGATAACGTCGATACCGCCCCTAAGCTCTATTACACCATCGACGGCAACGAGCCCACCACCAGCTCCGCTCTCTATAAGGGCGAACCTCTGCCTGCCACTGACATCGTCAGTAAGGGCGCTGACCTGACTGTGCGCACCCTGGCCGTAGATGCGGCAGGCAACAAAGCCAGTAATACCTTCACCTATTACATCGGCAACTCCCCATCAGCCAGTAAGGATTTCCGCGAAGAGTCCATCTACTTCCTGATGACCACTCGCTTCTTTGATGGTGATGCCACCAATAACCGCTATGGCCGCGCCGATAAGGAAGCGGGCAATGTGGCGGGTAATGATCCCTCCTGGCGTGGTGACCTGGATGGTCTCATCAAGAAGCTGGATTACATCAAGGCGTTGGGCTTTACCGCCATCTGGATCACGCCTCCCGTGCTTAACCGCAGTGACTACGACTTCCACGGCTACCACGCCTGGGATATGCGTCATATCGACGGCCGGATTGGTGGCGATGAAGCCTTCAAACGCCTGATTGCCGAGATGCATAAGCGCGACATGAAGCTGGTGATGGACGTCGTGCTGAACCACACCTCCCGTTATGGGGAAGTGAATCTGCAGAAGGTGCGCTACTTTGGCGTGCAAGATGCTGAGTGGGGCTGGTACTACGACACCGAAAACAAATCCTTTACCTATGATGGGGTGAGTGTCGAGCCAGGCTCTGGCAAGAACTACTACAACGGCGATCTCTGGACCGCTGAGAAGCCGGCTCAATCCTGGGGTGAAGACCTGCCTAACTGGGGTAAAAAGACCGGCTTTAACAACAAGACGGGCCGTTGGAACTATGCCTATCAATGGCCGGATCTTGCGCTGTTTGATCCTGAACTATTCCACAAGACCTGGTTGAAGAACTGGGAAGATGAAACTGCCCAGAACTCCACCATTCATGAGGATCTACCGGATCTGAACACCGAGAGTCCCAAGGTGCAGCAGTATCTGATCGATACCTATTGCCACTACATCGAAATGGGGGTGGATGCCTTCCGGATTGATACGGTTAAGCACGTCAACCGTCTGATGTTTAACCGTCACTTCGTGCCGGGCTTCAAGGCGTGCGGTGGCCAAGACTTCTACATGTTTGGTGAAGTAGCGACGCGGGTGAATGAGGTGTGGAACAAAGGCGTTTCTCCTCTTTCTACCCCGTTCTACACCTGGGCTGAGCGTCACACCTACAGCTCCGATGATACCAAGGCGGTACACGAAGCCTATGATTGGGAGAATGGTCAGGGGGTGAATAACCAACCGACCTCTGACAACCATGCACTGCGCGGCAATGACTACCATGCGCCGGATTACTCTAATGCCTCTGGACTGTCGGTTATCGACTTCCCCATGCACTGGAACTTCAGCGATGCGGGTTCCGCCATCAACATCGCCAGCCAGGACGCTGTCTACAACGATGCCACTTGGAACGTGGTGTATGTAGATTCGCATGACTATGGTCCAAACACTGACAACCGCTATGCCGGTGGTACCGATGCCTGGGCGGAAAACATGAGCTACATGTGGACCTTCCGTGGCATCCCAACCATCTATTACGGTAGTGAGGTTGAGTTCATGAAGGGGGCGCGCGCCGATATTGGCTCCACTGGCCCATTGAGCACCACGGGTCGGGCCTACTATGGTAACAATATCGAAGGGGATGTGACCGTCAAGGACTTCGGGGTGTGGAGCAATGCCACTGGCACCATGGCATCTACCCTCAACTCACCGCTGGCCAAACACCTGAGTCGTCTGAACCAAATTCGCCGCGCCGTTCCGGCTCTGCAGAAGGGTCAGTACTCTCGTGAGGACATCAGTGGCAATAACTTGGCCTACAAGCGTCGCTTTACTAACGCGGCCAAGAACATCGACAGCTTTGCCTTAATCACCGTCTCTAATGGCGCCACCTTCAACAAGATCCCGAACGGTACCTATACCGATGTGGTCACGGGTGATGTGAAGAGTGTGACCAATGGTAGCCTGGCGGTGTCGGTCAGTGGCAAGGGTAACATGCGCGTCTATGTGCTGAGCCTGCCGGGCAATCCGGCACCAGGCAAGATTGGCGAGGCAGGTCCTTACCTGAAGTAAGTTCAAGCCCGGGCAACTCATTAAGCTCTGCCTGGATATAGGAAATCGTTAATTTAAACCGCAACCTCATGGTTGCGGTTTTTTATTGTCCTTAAATAAAGGTATTATTTTGAATTCAATCGGAGCTGATTTTTAAAAGATAAAATCCCCATTTCATTTGTTATTTTAAGTGGCTGTAAATTGTGTTCATTCTCTGGTTTTTAAACTGGTCATACTTCTTTAATTCTTTATTGTTTTCTAATGCTATGCCCTGCTTTTTATTATGTTTAACTCATCGGGAAATTAATAAAAAATGTGATATTGCCGCATATACAGAGGCAGATAACCGCATAGGCTGATCATGTGCTTTCTCGCTGAATTATCTATTTATTCAGGCTGAGGCAGCTTAATACCTTCGAATTAATACCGGCTGTTTTGCCCATCATGGCATGCAAAATGTCAGATATTTTTGGGCTGGAGTCATGGCCGACTGTTTGAAGGCGCGGTGCAAGCCGGTGACGCAGTACTGTATAGCTTGCTGAGTATGGAATACCCCCGAGACGCAGCGTGTTCGACTCTTGTCTGGATGAGTCGCAAGATGATGGCTGTGCTCTTCCCGTGCAATGATAAGGATATGCAATGAATAAATGGCTTTTAACCATGGGATTGGTCGGTGCCGCAGGACAGGCTCTGGCGGCAAGCCCCTCGGTCACCCCCAGCCCGGCAGCGGGTACCTACTCTGTCGCCCAGAGCATCAAACTGGCCTTGCAAAATAGTGGCAGTGCCAGTTCATCTATCTACTACACCCTGGACAACACCCTACCTAAGCCCAATAACGGTGCCAAGGCCTATAAGGGCGAGCTGATCAAGGCCACCGATGTTAAGGCCTCCGGTACCGACCTCTATTTGCGGACTCTGGTGGTGGACAGCAATGGGACCTGGATCCGCGGTTTGCATCGCTACACCATCCAGTCCAAGGATGTCACCCCTGTGACTGTGACGCCCAGTGTCAAGGTGGGAACCTATAACCAACCCCAATCCATCACCTTGAATATCAAGGATAATCAGGACAGTGCTCCGGTAGTTTATTACACCACGGACAATAGCCTGCCCAACAGCCAGTCGCCGATATATAAGGGCCAGGTGATCAAAGCCAATGACGTGGCGGCGGATGGCGTTGATCTCGCCATTCGTACTCTCTCCCGGGATGCCAGCGGCAATACCGGGCGCGGCCTGTTCCGTTATACCATCCAAGTGGCCGATGCTCAGGCACCAGTCGCCACCCCTTCCGTGGCCCCGGGTACCTATAGCAGCAGCCAAACGGTGAAGCTGACTGTCAGCGATAACCTGGATAAGGCAGCCAAACTCTATTACACCCTGGATGGCAGCGAGCCGACCACCGGCTCCACCCTGTATAGCGGTACCACCTTTACCCTGGCCAGCAGCACCACCATCAAGGTGTTGGCTGTGGATGCCACCGGCAACAAGCAGAGTTACAGCTTTGCCTATGTGATCAGCGCGGCCGATACCCAGGCTCCCGTGGTTGCCCCCTCTTTGCCTGCGGGTAGCTATAGCGGCACACAGAGTCTGACGCTGAGCGTCACCGATAATAAGGATGCGGCGCCCAAGCTCTATTACACCCTGGATGGCAGCGAACCGACCGCCAACGCCACGGCTTATACCGCAGGCAAGGCGTTAGCGCTGACGGCGGGAACGGCAAGCACGACGATTACGGTCAAGGTATTGGCTCTGGATGTCAGCGGTAACAAGCAGGTGTATAGCTTCGTCTACACCCTGGTGCCGGCATCAACTGATACCTGGTATTTCCGCGGTACCCCGAATAATTGGGGCAAGACCGCCATGATCCAGAATGGTGCTCTATTCTGCCTGACCCAGGCCTTTGGTGCGGTGGCGACTGACCCCCGTTTCAAGATTGACCATAAGGGTGATTGGACCGAGAACTATCCGGCAGCGGATGTGAAGGTGAAAGCCGACACCACCTATAAGGTGTGTATCGATCCGGCCAGCAAGGCGGTGACCAGCACGGAGCAGGGGGGTGACCCAGGTAAGGATGTGACACCACCGACGGTTGCAGCGACACCGGCGGCAGGTTCCTATACCGATACTCAGTTTATTGGCCTGAGCATCAGCGATGCGGTCGATAAGTCACCTAAGCTCTACTACACCACGGATGGCAACGAGCCGACCACTGCCTCGACTCTTTATACCAACCAGACTCTGAGTGCGACCGACAAGGTGAAAACCGGTGCCGATCTGACGGTGAAGACCCTGGCGGTGGATGCCTCTGGCAACCAGGTCAAGAACACCTTCACCTACTACATTGGCGATAACGGTGGCAGCACCACCACTGGGGATTTCCGTAGTGAAACCATCTACTTCGTGCTGACCGCCCGCTTCAATGACGGCGATCCCAGCAACAACTACTACAACCGTGACCGTTACAAGGAAGGTGACCCGCAGTGGCGTGGTGACTTCAAGGGCTTGATCGAGCAACTGGATTACATCAAGGATCTGGGCTTTACCGCTATCTGGGTAACGCCTCCGGTAGAAAACCGCTCCGGCCTCGATTTCCACGGCTATCACGCCTATGACTGGTACAAGATAGATCCACGTCTGGAATCCCCAGATGCCACCTATCAGGATCTGATCACCGCAGCGCACAAGAAGGGGCTGAAGATTATCCAGGACGTGGTGATCAACCACTCCAGCCAATATGGTATTCGTGACAAGGTGTGGATCGATCACCTGCCCATCAAGTACTACGTGGAGAAGGGCTCGACTCAGGGCAAGATCAAAAACGGTCCATATTTGGGCAACCTGGGGGATTACAAGTCCGTCAACCGGGATGACAACGACAATGCAGTGGCGCCAGCTTGGTTCCAGGCGTTGCATAACAGTGATCCGGAAGGGGTTGTTCCCTTCACCGATCCCACTACCGGAGCCAAGGTTCCCGATCCAAACGTATCGGCCAATCGCTTCTTCGGTATTGATCCAGGTAAGTTGGATCCACAGTGGTTCCACCTGGATGGTTACATGTCAGGGGGGGACTGGGAAAACACCAAGTCGCTACAGCGTAAGCACATGGCCGGTGATTGCATCGATTTGGCGACTGAGAACCAGAACGTTAAAGAGTACATGAATGGCGCCATTCACAAATATCTGGACATGGGCGTCGATGCCATTCGTCTGGATACCGCCAAGCATATCGAACGTAACGAGCTGCTGACCTACACCCATGACTGGCAGGCTCATAAGCCAGGCCTGTTTATCTTTGGGGAAGTGTTGGTGAAGGGTGCCGGTTTTGGTTCCGAGATCACCAATGACAATGCCTCGGCGGATATTCGCCCCTGGTGGTATACCCGTACCGGTAGCGACAAGGCCAAGCCGAGTGGAGATTCCAAGCTGTCAGTCTTTGACTTCCCGCTCTTCTCTACCTTCCGTGACAACGTCACCAAGGGGTCGTTTGGTGGCATCAAGGGCATACTGGATATGGATTACACCTACGCCGATCCGACCCAGTTGGTGACCTTCTTCCAGAACCATGATGTGGGCCCGGATAACGACTTCAAGTACCGTTACGGTGGTGAGGTGGCCAATGCGGCCATGGCGTATAACCTGTTGTGGACAGTGCGCGGTATCCCGGCACTCTACTATGGTGAGGAGATCATGTTCCAAGCCGGCTTGCCTGAGGATTTGGCCAGCGCTAACGACACCCTGGATCAGACCGGCCGGGCCTACTATGGTCCTAAGCTGGCCGATAAGGCGACGACTCAGGCTCATCCCTTGTATCAACATATCAAGCGTCTGAACCAGATCCGCAAGGCTATTCCGGCCCTGCAGAAAGGGGCGATGCAGAATGTGAACGAGTGGGGGAATGGCATGAGCTTCGCTCGCGACAGTGGCGACAGTTACGTTGTGGTGGGGTTGAGCTCCGGCTCTAGCCAGACCATCACGGTCAAGGGAGTCAAGGCCGGTACCTATAAGGATGCGGTCACAGGCAAGGAGATCAGTGCCAGCGGTGGCAACCTGACCTTTACTGTCAATCCCTACTCAGTCGGTGCCTATGTACTGAACGGTCCAGGCAAGGTGGGAGCCGATGGCCAGTGGCTGAAATAAGCCAATAGTCAGTGCTTCTAAAACAAACGAGCGCCCCTTTGTGGGCGCTCTTCTTTTATGTGCGTAATGTAACCGCATGGTGGTGTGGATGGATTAAGGTTGCTGGTAGCGATCTATGATCTTCTGCAGGCTACCATCTTGTTGCATGGCCTGGAGCGCTTGATCCAGTTGCTGTTGTAACTCAGTCAGCTCGGGACGTAGTTTCAGGCAGAGCGGGGCATTGCTCAGTTGGGGGCCTAGGACAAATGCCTTGTCATTCAGCCCTTGTTGCTGCCGCAGATGCTGAAACAACCACTCATCCATGGCCATGGCATCGATGCGATGTTTAAGCAGCAACTGCAGCATATCCTCCGGATGAGAAAACTCCTTATGCTGCAATCTGCCCTGTGCGAATGCGGGATCTAACATGGGGTAGTAGTAACCCATCTCACTCCCTATGCGCAGTCCGCGCCATTCACTCAGCGGCTGTTTGGGGTGCAAATGCTTGGCCGAAAAATAGAGATACTCTTTGACGTGCAGGTAGCTTTGCGTGAATAGGGGGGCATGGTGCTGAAACGGCGGATTCCACAGCGGTGAGTCGGCGAAGTTAATATCGAGCTGACCTTGGTCAAATAGTTGGTTAAGGCGCCGCGCCGGGTAGAGGGATAACGAGATCTCCCGCCCGGTGCGTCTGGCTAGCTCCTGCATCACCTCTACGGCTATGCCGACAGGTTGTTGCTGGGCATTCTGATAGGCAAAGGGGCGCCAGGGGGCCGTGCCTACTCGCAGCGGTTCGGCCGGTAGCGGGTTACATAGCAGTGTAGTAGCCAAGCTGAGGCTAACAAGCCATAGATTCATATAGGGGATCCTTGATCTGATAACAACCTAATCCGGCTCTTATCGCTGCTCTAACAGAGTATGGCTCATGACTTCGACGTGTGCTTTGGCAAGAGATTGAGCTTATCCGCTTTTACTCAAAGTGAAATAGCTGGATATATGCCGGAATGCCCATCATTTTATCTTGAAATTTTCCATGCAAGTCTGGTTACACGCTCTGGGCTCTGGCTTACCATAGCGGAAAATTTTCGCACGGATGAGCTTCATGGCTAGGCTGAAGAAGGAGTTGGGGTTGTTGCAGGGCATGGGATTATTGGCTACCTCCCTGCTGGGTACCGGGATTTTTGTGGTACCGGCCTCGGCCGCCAGCCTGGCCGGGGCGAGTTCCCTGTGGGCTTGGGTGTTGTTGCTGGCGCTGGTGTTGCCCATCGCCTTTACCTTCGCACGTCTCGGCCGACGTTATCCTCACGCCGGTGGCGCGCCTCATCTGATCGGTCTGGCCTTTGGTGCCCGCGCCGAGCGCTTTACCGCCTTCATGTTCTTGGCCGTGTTGCCTGTGGGCTTGCCTGCGGCGTTAAATATGGCGGCGGGTTTCTGGCATGCCCTGTTTGTGATGGAGGCGGGGAGCTTGTGGGCGGTGCAGGCTGGCACCTTGCTTGGGGTCTTGTTGCTAGGCATGCGCGGGGCGCGCTCCTCTGGCAACTTGCAACTGCTGATTGCCCTGGCCATAGTCGGGTTAACCCTGCTCATCTGGTGGCAAGGCCATATCAGTTGGCACGAGGGTTGGGTGCCCCTGCCGAGCGTGACCGAACTGCCGCCCCTGGCCAGTGCTCTGGCTGTGATGTTCTGGTGTTTCGTCGGGCTGGAAGCCTTCGCCCATATGGGGGAGGAGTTCAAGAACCCCAGGCGGGATTACCCCTTGGCGCTACTGTTTGGGCTTCTGCTGGCCGGCTGCATCTACTGGGCTCATTCGGTAGCGGTCTTAAAGTTTGGCCTGTATGGCACCCCGGCCAAGAATGGCAGCGCCATTCCGAGCCTGTTGGCTCTGCTGTTTGGCCCATCGGCCAAGATAGCCGCCGCCGTGTTGGGTTATCTCTCCTGCTTTGCCAGTATCAATATCTATCTTCAGGGCTTTGCCCGTCTCATCTGGAGCATGGCGGAGGAGGGTAAACTACCCAAGCCGTTGGCCAAACGCTCGGCTCGCGGGGCACCGGTGCGCGCTTTACTCTGTGTGGTCGGCGTCAGTTTGCTGGCTACTAGCCTCAGCCTGTGGGCCGGGCTCTCTCTGGATCAATTGATCCGTTATGCCAACGGTAACTTCGTGCTGGTCTATCTGCTGAGCATGCTAGCCGGCTGGCGTCTGCTGCCAGGGGTTGGCCGTTATCTGGCGGGGGTGAGCAGCCTGCTCTGTCTGGTGGTACTCCTCGCCCTGGCTGAGCAAGCCCTCTATGCCCTGCTGCTGGGGACGGGTTACCTGCTGTTGGCTGCGCTCTCCTGCTATCGGCAACGGCGGCAGGCCGATGTGCTAACGGGTTGAATTGGCTGGAGTGTGAGAGGTAAGTGGTTCTGCTGAAAAATAAATCACTAAAGTAGGCTCAAGCCCGGCCGATACAGTAAGTGGACAGGAGGGTGTCTATATGAATGTGACCGGTTCAACTGCAAGCTATGGTCAGGAGGCGATGATTGCCTCCCTGAGCAAGAAACAACAGGAAGCTCAAGGCAAGGCCGCGTTGGAGTTGTTGCAAGGGGCGGTGCAATCCGTTCAGAGCACAACACCATCGTCCTCTGCCTCTGGTAGCCTGGGCAGTAATATCGACATCCACGTCTAACGGAAGCCCGATGGCCTACTCCTGATGAACGTGTGAGTCGCTAAAAGGGAGGCATTATGCCTCCCTTTTCCCTATCTCGTTGTTGCTGGCAGCAACTTACTCCTTGCCGTAGACGTTATTCTCCTGCTCATGGACCCGGATGAAGGTGGTGCGCTTGGTCAACTCCTTGAGGGTGCTGGCCCCTACATAGGTGCAGGTGGATCGCACGCCGCCCAAGATGTCCCGCACCGTCTGTTCGACTGGACCGCGGAAGGGGAGTTCGACTGTCTTGCCCTCCGAGGCGCGATATTCGGCCACACCGCCCGCATGTTTGGCCATGGCCGAGGCTGAGCTCATGCCGTAGAACTGCATGAAGGTTTTGCCGTTGCGTTCGATCAGGGTGCCACCACTCTCATCATGGGCGGCGAGCATGCCGCCGAGCATGACAAAGTCGGCGCCGCCACCGAAGGCCTTGGCGACATCCCCTGGGCCGGTGCAGCCGCCGTCACCTATGATCTGGCCCCCCAGGCCATGGGCGGCATCGGCACACTCTATGATGGCCGAGAGCTGCGGATAGCCAACCCCTGTCTTGACCCGCGTGGTGCAGACCGAGCCTGGGCCTATGCCCACCTTGACCATGTCAGCTCCCGAGAGGATCAGCTCCTCTACCATCTCGCCTGTGACCACGTTGCCGGCACAGATCACATGCTGAGGAAAGCTTTCCCGCATCTTTTTGACGAAGCTGACAAAATGCTCGGCGTAGCCATTGGCCACGTCGACACAGATGAAACGCAGCTGGCTGGAGAGAGCCAGTATGGCCTTCACCTTCTCATAGTCGGTGGATGAGGTTCCGCTAGAGACCATGACGTGGCGTAAGACGCGCTCATCCTGTTGGGCGACGAAGTTTTGCCACTGCTCGACCGTGTAGTGTTTATGTATGGCCGTCATCATCTCGAAACCGGCCAGCACTTGCGCCATGGAAAAGGTTCCTACTGTATCCATATTGGCGGCTATGATCGGCACCCCGCTCCAGCGACACTGGGCGTGGCGGAAGCTGAACTCCCGCTCCAATTGTACTTGTGAGCGACTGTTCAGCGTGGAGCGCTTGGGGCGAAAGAGCACGTCCTTGAACCCGAGTTTCAAGTCTTCTTCGATACGCATGGCGTGTTCCTTTTCAATTGAACCAAAATGGCAGGCACAAAAAAACCGGAGGGGGTGGAGCCCTCCGGTTTTCAACATTCTAGCCCGATCCTCCCTGAGGACAAGCGGGATAAATCACATCTTTTCCCTATTTTGGCGGGCATTTCCCGAGCATTGTCCTCATCAGGGAAGGATGAAGCTGTGGGCCAGTGTGAGTTCCCCCGCTTTGCGCAGCGGAACCTGAACGCTCTGCTGTTGCTCATCGACTTCACCCTCGTTGGTGACCACAGTGATCTGGGCTGTGGTGATGATGCTTGCCTCCTCCTCGCTACTGCCAAAGTAGTTGACGTAGACCAGGTAGGGGCCAGGTTCCGGGGCGGGCGAGGAGAAGATCTCCGGGCCATAGCCAGTGGTCACATCCACATCCAGGGCGCCGCCACTCTCCAGCACCCGGTTACCGTAGTAGAGGTGCTCGCCCTTGGGGGTGATTACATGCAGATCCAGATCCGTATTGTCACTGTCCCAGGCGAGCAGGACCCGCAGCTTGGGGCGTTGCTGACCGCTCTGCACATCGTAGAACTGGACCCGTTTGCGTTGACTGCCATCCGGAGAGCGCAGCTCTACGCTGTTGCTACCCGCGGTAAAGGCGTAGGGGCGGGAGAAGCTGCCATCCTCTTCGATGCGTTGGGGCATGGCGATGCCGTTGACCACCAGGGTATAGGGCTTGGGGGGCGAGGCCGTCGTGGTGGCTGCCGCCGCTGAAGCGGCGTTCTTCGCCTGGCGGCTGGCTTTGGGTGTCAGTTTGATATGGCCGCGGATCAGGCTCTCCTTGCCCTGCTCTGGCGCGCTGTTCACCGAATTGGCCGGGTAGTGAACCTGCTGCAGGTAACCGTTGTGCTCAGCATCCCCCTTGCCACCGCGCCAGCCCCCCTGAGGGTTATCCAGCTCGATCTCGCCGGCTTGAGCCAGGAAGGAGAGGCTGCTGAGCAGCAGTAGAGCCAGCGGAGTGGCTTGTGACATCCTTTTCATTCTTCACCTCGTACTATTCTTCGCCGCGAACCAGGCTACGCGCCAACTGTTCGATATAGGTTTCGTCTTCGCCACTGGGGTGGTGGGCAAAGGCCAGATGCAGGTATTCGTGGGTCAGGGCGATGCGCCCCTCCTGATTGGGGCTCGGGCGCACATAGATGCGCTGCTGTTGCTTGTCGGCATAGGGACGCCCCTGCTTGAGCAGGCAGAGTGTTGGCGTGACGGGCTCAAAGCCAGGCTCCTGTTGCAGGCGTTTACGCCATAGGCTCTGGTTATGCTGCAACCAGAATTGGCTCGAGGTCAGGGGCTGGCAGGCGGTGGCACTACGGCTGCCAGCCAGTTGCAGGTGGCTCTGCGGGTAGGCCCGGGCCAGGATAGCGACAAAATCGAGCCCCTCCTGCTGCCACGCTACGGCTTGCTGCCAACTGAGCCGATTGGGCGCCGATTTTTGCGAGTGATAGCGCACCGCCACATCGCTCAGTGCCAGCCCGGCCGTGGCGCGTGCGGCCTCTTGGGCCAGACGTGAGGGGGGCTGGGGCGAGACCCGCTGATAGCGAGAGCTGTCGGCCAGCTGCAGGCAACTGCCCTGATGGCTGGCCTCCTGCAGCAGATAGCTTCGGGCCGCCACGGCCAGGGCGCGCGCCGCTTGGCGCTGTTGGGCCTCTCCCTCCCTGTCTACGACTCGAGCCACATACTCATCCTGGTTTAGCCGCCCCCAGATCGTCGGCGGCTGGCCTGAGGCCTGCTCCAGCCAGAAGGTGGCCCCTGTGGCCTGCCACTCCAACTGGTTCCCCTTGGCGAAGGTGAGGCGATAGTGCCCCTGCAATGGCCCGGGCTTGACTGCCTGGCTACTCTCCATCTGACCCCCTTCCCACTGCTCTATGCGTTGCAGGGGATAGCGGGCAAAGAAGTGCACTTGTACGCACTCTTGGTTGTTAGGGGCGGGCTCTTGCTGCAGCCGTGCGGCCAGACGGGGTGCCAAGCGGGTGATGACCTGACTACTGCTGCCTTGACCGGCAAACCAGAGCGGGGTGCCATTATCGCTCCACCCGGCTCCGCCGCCCATAGTGGCACGGGTCGGGAGCGGCATGGTAAAGCTCTTGATGCGCAGCAGGGTGCCGAGCTCACCGACTCCGCCCTTGCCGCGCCCCTGCAGCAGCACTTCACTCAAGGTGTTGCCCGCTATCTGGCGGATCTTTGGGGGTATGGCGGCTAGCGCCTGTAGCAGCTCGGCAACTCGCACTGTGCGAGCTTCGTTCAGCTGTGCCAGGGGATAGAGCCAGCCTGGTGCCTGCACTCCTTGCCAGTAGTTCTGCCACGCTCCTGGGGGGATCCCCAGCCGCTTAGGGGCAAAGTAGAGGCCACAGGAGCGGATGAGGGCCTGCTCTCTGTCAATGCTCTCGCCGGGATCGCAGCAGTAGACCTCCTCGCGCTCCTTGCCTTCACAGCGCAGGGGGGGCTCCTTGGCTTGGGTGGCCGTCAGGTAGCTGTAGACGAAGAGCTTCCATAGGCTGCCCAGCGGTGTCTGCAACTGCTCGGGGAGCGGCTGGCTGCTGGACCACTGGCTGCCTTGCCAATACCTGGGCTGACTTTCATGGCTCGATACATTGGTGACGCGCTCTGCTGTTCCCAGTACCAACTGATCTGTGATGGCTGCCCCCCGCTCTCCTGACTCGGCAGCCAGCACGCTCCCGCCCCATAGGGGCAGGAGCAGCAGTAACCGCCGGGCAAGGTGAGCGCCGGTATGCATCTTATTCCACGCGCCAATGGCTGGGCTGGCCCTGATCCGTCATCGCCTTGGCTCCGGGCTGATACATGCGGAAGTAACGGCTGGCGGGGAGGTTGAACTCGCCGCGCTCGGCAAAGCGCAGCAGTTGGCGCACCACCTTGGGCTCCTTCAGCTCAGGGATGGGCACTTGATAGGAGAGATCGCCTTCGTTGTACTCATCGTGGGCAAAGCTCAGAGGCTCGGCATTACCGCCCAGATTGCTGATGTTGACTCCCCAGGTGGAGGGCTCAACACTGGCGCCAGGGGGAAGCGGCACCTCCAGCAAACCAAAACGCAGCGGTTGTGACTCGCTTGGGGTGAGGGTGATCTCATCCACATAGAGCCCATTGCTCAGGATCGTCTCATCATGGGCCACCGGTTTGGCATCGAAGCCCTTGCCATCGTCCAGGGGCTCCAGGCGATAGAGTTTGCGCTCTAGCGTCACAGGGAGCGTCGGTTGTTCATCCTGGCCGCTTTGGTAACTCAGCTCGGCATTGAGGCTCTGTGCTTCGGCTCCCGGAATCGTCAGCTGGGTCGGTAGCCCCTTGCCGCGCCAGCGCCAGATCTGCTGGCCGCTGGCCAGCGTCTTGGCCTTCCAGGCGCCGCTGGGACGCAAGGTGCTGACTGAGCTCATGCTGGGCTTGGCTTCTGCCTCGAGCAGGGTGAGGATGATGGCTCGCTCCAGGGTGGGGCTCTGGGGGGTGATCTGAGCCAGCAGTTGCTCCAGACTCAGAGCCGGATTGCCCATCCCCTGCTGACGCAGCAGGCTCTGCAGCAGCGGATCCTGGCTCTGTTGCAGGCTGGGCAGTTGGCTAATGAGCAAGCTGCGCAGGGGCTCAGGCTGCGGGCTCTTGTGGCCCAGATGCAGGCTGCTGCTAAGCAGTAGTGCCGCACTCAAGCCTTGGGGGCTATTGGGGGCGCTCATCACCAGACTGTCACTTGCTGTCTGCGGATTAGCCTCCGGCGAAAACACAGCCTTGGTTGCCGGTGCGGCTTCCTGTGCTGTGGCTGCCTCCTCGGCGACCGGTTGTTCGACCTCGGCCGTGGTGACCACAGCGGTGTCGGCCGAAGTCGAGTCGCTCTGGGCTGCTTCCAGCGCTTTACCCAACTCGCTATCGGCACCTTGCAACAGGGTCTCAATGGGAAGTCCCATCTTGTCCATCCACCAGAGGGCCAGCATGCGGTGCAGCACGGGTGCCTCGGTGGCATATTGTTGGTAGAGGCCGAGCAGTGCATCGCCTTGCCCTTCGGGCAGGTTGAGCCCCAGGGCGCGGCTGGTGCGCCAGTCGGCATAGTAGGCGTAGCTGCTCAGCAGCAGGGAGCCCTGGCTCTGGTTGCCCCACCAGCCGAAGCTGCCATCTATGCCGGCCATCTGCACCAGGCGCAGCCTGTGATTGAGCAGCTCGCCTCGCACCTGCTCCTTGATCTCGGGCTCGCTCAGCAGGCCATAGGCCAGGCTCAAGGGGATGAGGTGGCTGGCCGTCTGCTCCAGACAACCATAGGGGTAGGCGATGAGCTCATCCATGATCCGCAGGAAGGCGCTGCGCCCTTCCGGTTGCAGGGTCAGGGTGAGCTGGCTGGCATCGGGGGGCAGTGTCAGGGTGGCGCTGCCGCCGCTGACGCTCAGGCTCTGTTGACGCAGGCCGGGCCAGGCCAGGGGCAGCAGATCTAACTGGCTGACTTGGCTATCCAGTACACCCTGATTGGATTGTAAGCGGGTAGTGACTTCCCCCCCTTGCAGCTCATTCAAGGGCAGGCTCAGGTAGTTGGCGCCCGGTTTTAGCGTCAGGCTCTGCTCCTGGGGGGCGACCGCGCCCTCCAGTGTCACCTTGGCCTCCTCCGCCTTCGCTGCCGCTTGGTGGTTGAAAGCCACCAACTCGACTTGGGGCTTATCCCCATGGCGGAAGCGTGTTGGTCCGGTCCACTTCACATAGAAGGGTTTATCCGAGAGCAGATGGCTCTGGGCCTGGCCGACGACGCCATCGGCTGTCATGGCGCGTACCGTGATGCGCCAGCGCGTCAGGGAGTCGGGCATGATGAAGCTCAGTTTGGCATTGCCTTGGGCGTCACTCTGCAGGTTCGGGAACCAGGCGGCCGTATCTTTCTCATCGCGGCGAGGACGTTCGAGCATCTTGACCCCTCGCTCGTTGAAGCGGCGCCCGTTACCTCCCTGAGCCTGATAGGGCAGGGACATGTCATAGGCGATGAAGTTGATGCTGGAGCTGGTGCGCACGTTATTGCGGCGTGGGTGGTAGAAAAAGTCGTGGATGTTAGGTGCCAACTCGGGTTGCAGCAGGTAGACCATCTCATCCACCACGCTGACGCTGAGGGCGGCCGCCACCGGGCTCTCTCCTACCTGACTCTTGATGCTGATCTCTACTCTGTCACCCGGCTGGTAGCTGGGCTTGTCGCTCTGGAGGGTGAGCGCCACCTGGGGTTGCGCCACTTTCAGGCCGGCATTGCGGAACAGGTACTCTCCCTGTTGGGCATTGAGCACAGAGAAGGTCATGTTGGGGGCATAGGCTTCACTCACCGGGATCGCCACCTGCCATTGGGTCGGCGAGAGTTGCTTGGCCTTGTACCAACTGCCGGTCTGGCTTAGCAGCCCCTGCTGCTCTACCTTGTCCCGCTCCAGGGTGAGCAGGGCTTCGCTGACCGGGCTGGGGAAGGTGATGAGTGCCTGGGCCTCATCACCGGCCTGGTAGCTACGTCTGTCAAAGCGCACCTCAATGGCGCCGGGCGCGGCCTTCATCCCCTCACCTGAGACCCAGTGGTTGGTGGCGGCCAACAGGTTACCCTCGGCATCCAGTAGCGACAGGGTATAGGAGCCGGAGCGGCTCGGGGACAGATCCAGCGAGTTTGCCCCGGCGGCCAGGGTGCCACTTTCGCGGGTGCGATCCTCCAGGCGCAGCAGCTGATACTGGCTCGGCACTGAGTCGATGGCGGCGCTGCTGCTGTTATTGGCTTGAGCTTGCCAGTCGAAGGTGATGCTCTCGCCGGGTGAGCTAAATTGGCGAGCTGAGGTGAGTTGATAGGGGGTCATGCCCCGCTCGATCAGGATCTCGCGGCTGCTCTTGACGCGCCAGGCGGCGCTGTCGTTGGCCAGCAGGGTCAGCACATAGCGGCTGGGCTCTTTGGCGGCGGGCAGTTCGAAGGCCAGGTTGCCAGCCTCATCGCTCTTGAGCTCCTGCTGCTGCAGCTTGACCGGGAATAGGGCGCTGTAGCTCAGATCACCCTCAACCATGCTCAGTTTCTGGGCGCGCAGGCTCAAGGTGACGGCGGCCTGTTTGACCGGATCACCATTGGGATAGCGCAGTTGTAACTGCCCCTTGATGGCTTCCCCCGTCTTGTGACTGGGCTTATCCAGCACCAGTTGAATGTCGAAATGGGGCTTCACATATTCGGCCACCCGGAAGGCGGCACTGTAGTGATCTTCGCCGTGGCTGAAGTGGGCTTCGTAGCCTCCGGCTTGAGCATCTGCGGGCAGGGTGAAGCTCAAGTCGGCACCCTGCGTGGCGCGCCAGGGACTCTTTTGCTTGAGTAGCGGTATGCCGGCCGGGTCTATGATCTCCAGCTCCAGCTCGCTGTCGGCCACGGCCTGGGAGTCCCGGGCGCTGGTGAAGTTACGGCCATAGAACTTCATATTCACCCTATCGCCAGGGCGATACATGGGGCGGTCGGTGAAGGCGTAGATCTTGGTGTTGTAGATCTCACTATCGTAATAGAAGTTCTCGGAGATGGTGAGGCCGCCTTGCGCATCCCGGGCCAGCAGGTAGCTATGTTCCGGGCTTTGGTGCTCAAACAGGGCGATCCCTTGCGCGTCGCTCTGGCGGCTTTGCAGGGTGCCGGTGCCATCGCTCCAGAGAAGCTGGGTGTTAGCCAGTGGCTTGCCGGTTTGGCGATCCACGCTCCAGGCCAGTAGCTGGTGGCCCGCTATCTTGCTGATGACCACACTGTCGGAGACGAAGAGCAGGGTGGTGGCTCTGTGGTCGCCTATGATGGCCTCCACCAGATAGAGGCCCGGGGCCTGCTTGCCCAGGGGAATGAGGACGTTGCCCGGACGGGGGGCCGTGAACTCGCTGCTGCTGCCTTCGAGTTTGACTCCTTTGGGCGGCTCTATGCCCTTGGCTTGCCAGATGGGGTAGCGGAATTGGCTGATGAGCGGCAGGCTCTTGAGGGGGGCGTAGGGAGTGGGCGCCTCATAGCGGGTGGGCAGATCTATGTTGCCACTGGTGCTGAGTTCCGGGGCCTGCTGGGTGGCCAGGGCGCGACTGTCGCTATTGAGCAGGCGCTGCCAGGAGCGGCGGGAGCCCTTGTACCAAGAGTCCCAAAGATAACTCAGGGTATTGGCCACCCCGTCACCCCGGTATGCTCCTGCCACACTGATACGGTGCAGGTTTTTCTGCCCCTTGAGGAAGGCGAGGGGATCATTGATGCGGTAGAGGCGCACATCGGCACCGCCATACTGCTCCAGATAATATTGCTCACGGGCATTGGCCTCCAGGCGCACCTTGGCCTCCTCCTGGCTGCCATAGCTGCTGTTGCTGAGCAGATAGAAGGTGGAGCCGGTCAGCGGCGAGTAGTTACTGCCGGGTACAGGTTGCAGGCTGGGCTGGCTCTGAGCCAACTGTTCGCGCTGCTCATCCGGGGTGGCACTCTCCTCAGCCCAGGCTGAGGAGAGGCAGGCCAGGCCACTTAACGTGACAAGAAGCCCAGCCGAAAGAGTCCGATAAAATTGGGGTTGTTGCCAATGGGTTGCCACCGGGAATCCTTCCATTGAATGAGTTGTTGAACCGTAACCGCACGCAGACCTGGGTCTTGCGGCGTAACCCGGCCTGTGTGATAGGCGATATAGCTGCCCATCCAGACCATGAGATGTTGTTCGTCGCCCTGATCAAAAAAGAGCAGATCGCCAGGTTCGGCCTGGTTCAGATCCTTGCCAATAAACTGGCTATTTTCCTGCACCAGGGCCTGGGCGGTAACAAATGCCTTGCTCTGGCCATCTATATCCCGCCAATTCTGGCGTAGTTGCTGTTGCTCAACGCTGAGTGTGAGGGGCGGCGGTAGTGTCTGCGGATCCAGCCCGCTGGCGCGTTGCCAGCGGGCATCATGTTCACGCAGGCTTTCATCTACCGCAAACCGCACCAGGCCGGCGCAATCCCTGTGTTGCCAGCGCGGCGAAGGGCGACGCACCTGCTCATCGACTATGCGTACCATCCAGGCGCGAAACAGCCGGGACTGCTCGGCGTCCAACTGGAGTTGGGTGGCGGGCTCCAGTCCCTCCAGAGCCCTGGCCGTTGGCGTGAGCAGGGAGCCGAGCAGCAGGCACCCAGCCAACACCCAGCGACTTGGCGTGTAACTCATTTTGCAAACTGGATATCAAGAGGTTCCCAGTGACGGCCGCTGCCCAAAGGCAGGACGCCACCCCCCGGCACCTGACGCAGACTCAGCCGCAGGGGCGGATAGCTGGCCAGGGTTTTCAGGCGCGGGGCCAGATAATTCTTGGCGGCGGCACGAAACAGTGGCTCCTCCTGGCCGGGCAGGGAGGCGTACATCTCCCGCTCCATGAGGGAGGCCAGGTTGGCTGGAGTGAGCGTGGCCACCAGTAGCTCGGGGGCGCTCAGATCATCGGCCAGGGCGGGATAGCGCTTCTCTTGCACCGCCACCGCTTGCTCCACCAGATTGCCATCGGGGGAGAAGAAGAGGTAGGGGCCGCTGACCGCCAGGGTAACGGGGAAGTAACGGGCTGAGCTGAGCTGTGGCTTGAAGGCTTCGTCGCCGGCCAGTTGGCTGCCATAGCGGGCGCTGACCACGCGCTTCCAGTAGTGGCCAGCGGTCAGTGCTTGCTCTTGCACGGGGAAGCGATCGCCCCGCACAAACTCGCTGGCGCCAATGATCTGTGTGAAGAGTTTGCCCAGAATTGGGCTTGCGGCCTCGGCCTGTTGCTCATCTGCAAACCGGGCGACAAACAGCGGTGAGGCGAGGCGTGATTTTTCATACCAGCAGGTGGCGATGGGCCCCTTCAGGTTCTGTAATGCCTGGGGGAGTCCCTGCAGCTTGGGGGCCAACTTGCTGGCCAGAGTCTGGGTGGCACTCCAGTCCAGAGGCAGGCTGGCGCAGGCGGCTGGCGATGTGGGAATGGCCTGCCACAATTGGCTACTGTTCCAAGGCTGCTTGAGGGCTGCGTCATTGAGCAGGGCCTGGCTCGCCCACTGCTTGCCATCGAAATCAAAACGCAGGGCATGGAGGGCAGGGAAGAAGCGTTGGTAGCCAAAGGAGAGGTAGTTGGCTCCCAGCACCAGGCTGTGGCCCTGCTTCAGGGGTTGCAGTTGCAGCCCTTGATAACCCACGCGCTCGCCTTCCGCTTGCAGGGCTTGCTCTAGCCAGTGCAGTTGTGCGGTGAGCAGATGCGGTTCCTGCTCGGATTGCGCCGTCGTTTGTGACTCTTGGATTTCCTCATTGGCGCCCTCGTTGCCAGTGCTCTGATCCACTGCATCTGCTTGTGCTGGCTCCGGTTGAGGAGGCGCCTTGGGGTGGTCAAAGCCCAGCAACATGCCGGGATCGGAGAGCAGCACCAGGCGTTCGCCTTGGGCGGCGAAGATCAGCTGATGCTGATAGCCATAGTGCAGCAGATAGAGGGGGACGCTTTGGCCTGCCACCTTGAGCTCACCTAGCTTGCTCAACTGGCTATCGTCCAGGGCCAGGGTGGCCAGATTTTGCAGCAGACGTGTGGCCAGGTTCTGCTTTAGGGTCAGCATCCAGTATTCCAGCTTGCCGTTGGGGCCGCGCCAGAGGGCCAGCTCAGCCGGGCTAGCCAGCAGTTGCTGGATCAACTGATCGCCAATATTCAGGTCGTGCTCATAGGCCAGGCGGCGCAGGGTGCCAGCCAGGGAGAGGCGCGCCTCCTGCTCTTCGTAGTAGAAGGCAAACTCTTCGGTGAGCGTGGCCTTCAGTAGCGGGACTTTGAGCAGATCCCGGGGCAGTTGTGCCAGGCTCTGGCTCTGGATCAGGGCATCCGGCTCGGAAAAATCGATGGGGATCAGGGTATTAGCCAGGGCAGCCTTGGGTCCTTGATGACTACTGAACCAGTAACGAACACCCAGTACTGTGGCAGCCGAGAGGGTGGTAAGCAGCAATAGGCCGACAAGCAGCCACTTTTGAGTTCTGGTCAATGACGTATCCCCGAGAAGATGGGCTTGCTAGGTAAGCCGCAATACCGCCCCTGGCAGCAAATGGCCTGCAAGGTAGTCGATAGAGGCCAATTGGTCAAATGGAGTCGTCTGAAGATGTGCGTCAGGTGGCGAAAATGGCTGGTAAGAAAGGGGCCAGAGCGGGGTAATGCTTGTCATAGAAGAGATTCGGGCGAGAGAGTATTTCTCGCCAACTCGCCGCCCTTCCGTGGGGGCTCGATGGCGGCTTTCCTACCGCCAACGGTTGGCTCAAAAGGCTATCTCGTCTTCGCTAACTGACTGGCATTAGCCAGAACGGGGGCGAAAAAAAGCCACTCGTTTGGGAGTGGCTCTAAGTCAGTTTAGGGAGTTACGGTTCCCCTGGGGTTAACCGGCCATCTGTACCAGCAGGGTCATGGCGGCGGCCGAGACCAGGAAGGCAAAGCCGTAGCAGAGGTAGTGATGCAAGCGGGTGGTGCGGATGCCGATATCATGCAGACCATGATAGATGCGGTGCATACCATGGCAGATGGGCAGGGCGATCAGGGCCAGCAGGATCGGGGCGCCCCACCAGGAGGTGGCCAGGGCATGGATCTTGTCGTAGCTCAGGGTATCGGCAGGCAGCAGGCCAATCGGCACCAGAATGCCGGTGATCAGCACCACAATCGGGAGCAGCAGGGCGCTGACCACGCCGCCAGCACCAAACAGACCCCAGTAGATGGGTTCATCAGAACGTCGCATGAGTTTCTCCTTAGGCGACCAGCGCTACGATAAGTACCACCAGTGACACCCCACCGAGGGCGATGTACTGGGCCATGATGATGGGCTTGGCAGGGAACAGCTCCTCACCGCGCATGATCCGCATGGCCTTGGGGGCCAGCTCGAACCAGGTCTTGGCATGGAACAGACAAGCAGCCAGCACAGCCAGGTGGAACATAATGGCTAGCGGGTGGGTGAGGGCGGCCAGCCAGCCAGCGAAGGGCACGGGCCCTTGGCTTAAGCGCAGCAGTCCTACCAGCAGGATCACCGCATAGGCGGAGACAAACAGACTGGTACCTTCCCGCACCATGTAGAGGGTGAGGCTACGGCTCTTCAGCCACCATCCCTTCTCGACGGGGCGCACATAGGGTTTACGTTTGCTTTGGGTATCCATGGCCTTATTCTCCCGGCTTGAACATGGCAATCACGTAGTCTTTGCTGCTTTCGACCTTGCCTAACTGGATAGCGGCAGCGGGATCGACCCCTTTGGGGCAGACATCTGAACAGGCACCGACGAAGGTACAGCCCCAGACCCCGGATTCCTGGTTGAGGATCTTCATCCGCTCTGCCTTGCCGCCGTCCCGGTTGTCGCTGTTGTAGCGATGCAACAGGGCCAGGGCGGCTGGTCCGGTGAAGGAGGGGTTCAGCTTGTACTGAGGGCAAGCGGCGTAGCAGAGACCACAGTTGATGCACATGGAGAACTGGCGATACTTCTCCAGTTCGGCTGGCGTCTGGAGGTATTCGCCTTCACACAGATCCCGACTCTGTTTCGGAATTAGGTAGGGCTTGATGCTCTCCAGCTTCTCAATGAAGTCGCTCATGTCGACCACCAGATCCCGCTCGATAGGGAAGTTGGCCAGGGGCTCAATCTTCATCTTGCCTGCCGGATAGTCGCGCAGGAAGGTTTTGCAGCCGAGCTTGGGCACGCCATTGACCATCATGCCGCAGGAGCCGCAGATGGCCATGCGGCAGGACCAGCGAAAGCTCAGGGTCTGATCCAGTTCATCCTTGATGTAGTTGAGGGCTTCCAGCAGCGACATCTCATGGCTGAAGGGCACCTTAAAGCTTTGCCACCAAGGTTCGGCATCCTCTTCCGGGCGGTAGCGCAGGACTTCAATAACCATCTCAGCCATGTTTGGGCTCCTTATCTGCTGCGGCGCCATAGACTCGCTTGGCTGGTTGTGACTTGGTGATCTTCACCGGACTAAAGTCGATGACCGGACTCCCTTCGCTGCCCTGAAAGGCTAGCGTGTGCTTGAGGAAGTTCACGTCATCCCGCTCCTCATAACCATCGAGGCGCTGGTGCGAGCCGCGCGACTCTTTACGGGCGATGGCGGAGTGAGCCATAGACTCGGCCACATCCAGCAGGAAGCCCAACTCGATGGCATAGAGCCAATCGGTATTGAATACCGAAGATTTGTCCTTGATGCGCACGTTCTTGAAGCGCTGTTTGAGTTCGGCCAGCTTATCTATGGTCTCTTGCATCAGGGCTTCGGTACGGTAGATACCAACCCCTTTCTCCATAGCATCACCCATCTCGTTACGGATGGCAGCAGCACTCTCGGTACCATCGCCCTCCATCAACGACATGGCCTTGGCGACGGAGGCCATAGCTTGCTTGTAGAGGGCATCGCTATTGCCATGGGGGTGACTGCTGGCGAACTTGGCGGCTTCTTCACCGGCCACCTTGCCAAACACCACGGTTTCCACCAGGGAGTTGGAGCCCAAGCGGTTGGCGCCGTGGATCCCTACTGAGGCGCACTCGCCGACCGCATAGAGGCCTGGCATCCGAGTGGCACACTTACCATCGGTTTCGATACCGCCCATGGTGTAGTGCGCGGTTGGGCGCACAGGGATGGGTTCCTTGGCCGGGTCTACGCCCACATAGGCTTTGGCCAGCTCACAGATGAAGGGCAGGCGCTCTTCCAGATACTTGGCACCCAGATGACGCAGATCCAGGTAGACCACATCCCCCAGGTGGGTCGGTACGGTACGTCCCTTTTGCTGCTCGCCCCAGAAGGCTTGGGAGAGGCGATCGCGGGGGCCCAGCTCCATGTATTTGTTTTTGGTCTGGCCGATAGGGGTTTCCGGGCCCAGGCCGTAGTCTTGCAAGTAGCGGTAACCATCCTTGTTGACCATGATGCCGCCCTCACCGCGACACCCTTCAGTCATCAGGATGCCACAACCCGGCAGGCCGGTCGGGTGATACTGGACGAACTCCATGTCGCGGAGTGGCACACCGTGGCGGTAGGCCAGGGCCATACCGTCTCCGGTGACAATGCCGCCGTTGGTATTGAAGCGATAGGCGCGGCTCCCCCCCCCTGTGGCTATGATCACCGACTTGGCCTGGATCATGCGGGTGACGCCGTTTTGGATGTCAAAGCAGACCACGCCCTGAACACGCCCCTCTTCCACCAGCAGATCCAGACAGAAGTGCTCATCGAAGCGTTTGATGGAGGGGTATTTGATGGAGGTCTGGAACAGGGTGTGCAGCATGTGGAAGCCGGACTTGTCGGCGGCAAACCAGGTGCGAGGAACCTTCATGCCGCCAAAGGGGCGCACGTTGACCTTGCCATCGGGCTTACGGCTCCAGGGGCAACCCCAGTGCTCTAGCTGCACCAACTCCTTGGTGCAATTCTCGACGAAATAGTCCACCACGTCCTGTTCACACAGCCAATCACCGCCGGAGACGGTGTCGTTGAAGTGGTTTTCTAGGCTGTCGTCTTCACGAACGACTCCGGCAGCCCCCCCTTCGGCAGCCACGGTATGGCTGCGCATGGGATAGACCTTGGAGATGAGTGCGATATCGAGTGAGGGGTTCATCTCTGCGATGGCGATTGCCGCACGCAAACCACCCCCACCGGCGCCGACAATCGCGACATCGGTCTTAATTATGTCCACTTCTGCCTCCTTGAGGAAAATATAGATAGGTACCCCATATTGAGGAGCCTACATGCCCACATGCAGTCGTCAGTTGACTGGCTCTGACTAGCCAATGTGAGTCACCGAACTAGTGTTGTCACTTCGGGTGGAAGGCTAAGTTATCTGCATCTAATGACGGAATGTCTTGGGACGCATCTTGCCTATTTTGCCCACCCTGAAGCGGCTACCAGCATGCCAGAATCGGTCTTGCTTCTGGATTCCAAACTCTAGGCCGGAATTGTTGCAAAATTGTAGGCAATTATGAGCTGCAAAAATGAGAAACAACTCTCTTTTTGTCTGATGCAAGGGAACCTTAGGGTAAACCGTATGATTTTGCGGGATAAACAAGCATAACGCATTGTTTTACATCAAATTTAAAGCTGACATCGATCTTCTCACCAAAAAAAGACCCAGCGTCAGCATAGCCGACGCTGGGGGCGGGGGTTAGACGTGGAAGTTGTTGACCTGTTCGTTGATCCGCAGAGCTATCATCTTTAATCGCTCGGCCAGTTGGTTGGCATTGTTGGCCGCATGGCTCAGTTCATCGGAGACGTCCTTGGTGGCCTGGATGTTGCGTCCTACCTCATCGGTGACGGCGCGTTGCTCCTCGGCGGCACTGGATATTTGCGTGGCCATATCCGAAATTTCGCTGATGGAGTGGGTGATCTGCTCCAGCGCCAGGGTGGCGTTGCCAGCATCCGCCACACTATTTTGCGCCAGCTGCTGGCTCTGATGCATGGTGTGAACCGCTTGCTGGGTATTGCGTTGCAGGGTTTCGATCATGGCTCTGATCTCGACGGTGGAGCTGTGAGTGCGCTTGGAGAGCACTCGCACTTCGTCGGCTACCACGGCAAAACCGCGACCCTGTTCACCGGCTCGGGCGGCTTCGATGGCGGCGTTAAGCGCCAGCAGATTGGTCTGCTCGGCTATGCCCTGAATGGTGGAGAGTATGGTGTTGATCTCCTGGGCATTTTTCTCCAGCTCTTGAATGATGTTGGAGGCTTGTTCGACCTGTCCTGCCAGATTGGTGATGGAGCTTTGATTGTTGATGATCACCTGTTTGCCATGATCACAACTGGCTGCCGAGGCGTGGGCGGCCGCTGCGGTTTGCTCGGCGTTGCTGGCCACCTCGGTGGCGGTGGCAGACATCTCATGGACTGCGGTGGCGATCTGGGAGATCTCCGATTGCTGGCGGGCCAGGCTCTCATCGTTATGACTGGCCATGGTGTGGGACTGTTTGGCCTGACCATCCAGCTCGCGGGCCGAGGCGGCTAGCGCACTCATCATGCCATGCAGCATGTCGATGAAGAGGTTGATCTGACGCGCCACGGCCCCCACCTCATCGTCCCGACGGATTTTGATACGGCGGGTCAGATCGCCATTGCCCTGGGCCAACTCGGCCACGGCATCACCCATGGCACTCAATGGCTTGAGGGAGAGGGTGATGATATAGGCGGCACCACCGGCCACAATCAGCAACTGCAGTATGGTGGCCAACAAAGATTGTTTCAGCAGGCTGTTATTGGCGGCGAAGGCAGTTTCTTCGTCATAGATCAGGCCAAAATACCACTCGTACCCGGGAATGGGGGCAAAGTAGACGATACTGTTCTTGCCATCGATCAGCATGGTGCGGGGCTTACCACTGTTGGCCAAGTTGCGAATTTCATCCTTCGTCAGCTCTGGGGCCAGTTGCGTGGCGGATTTGAGAGCCATGGCGGGATTCTTATGGGCGATCAGGTTGCCATCGCCATCGGTGAGCAGGCCATAGACCCCCTCTTGGGCTATGCTGTTGACGTTCTGGATCAGGCTCTGCAGGCTGATATCTCCAGCTATGACCCCCTCAACAGAGTCGAGCTTAAAGGGTTCGGCCATGCTGATGATCAATTGCCCTGTGCCGGCATCGGTATAGGGGGCGGTGATCATCATGCGGTTGGCGGCGATGGCGCCCTGATACCAGGGTCTTTGGCGAGGATCATAGCCCGCCGGCGCGTTCCAATCATTCGACACTATCATCTCGCCCTTGTTGGTGCCGACGTAAATCATGTCGAACTTTCCCGAGTTGGCGGCCTGGAGCAGTGCGTGTTTGGCATTATTGGATTTTGCAAATTCCTCTTCGACCGTACTGACAAACCCTACCTTAGTGCTGCTGACTATGGTGGCACTGGTATCCAACCAGTTCTTCAAGCCATTGATCTGTACCTCTGCGACACTGGTTTCAAAACGGGCGACATCTTCGTTAGCGGCGGCAGAGAGGGCGTGGCGGGTATAGAGTTGCTGTAGGCCTGCCGTGACCAGCAAGAGCACGGTCAGAGCCAGCAACAGCTTTTGACGAATATTCAGGTTCATAGATCGATCCTTGGTTATTCAGCTGTCCTCGAGCTGCGGTGCAGCTCCTAATGCGTCTCAATGATTATCCCTGCTCTTTAGCTCTCTCGGCTTGAGTCTGTGGCGCGATTTTGATTGCCTGCAGCTCACTATTTTTAATGGTTCGAGGTGATGCGTTGTGGGCGAACATGAGGGGGATTCCCATAACAAAACTATAGTGCAGAACGGCCAAGAGGTAGGGGGATCCAGGTGTTACGGGCCAAATGAGAGTAGCGCCGTTTTCTGCATGAGGCATGGGGTGGTGGTAATGAAAAAAAAGGGCGCCTTTCGGCACCCTTGATGGTCATTCTCTCACTTAAAGCAGGTTGGCGAAGGGGGCTCCCATCCGGGTTTCACTACCCGGCTGTAGCCCTTCATGGAATGCCAACACATCCGGAGCGAATAGACAGACGACAGTGCTGCCCAGCTTGAACAGCCCCATCTCTTCCCCTTTTTGCAGTGTGATGGCCTGCTCGCCCTGATAATTCCAGCGCGTCACCTGCTGGCCTGTGGGAGGAGTAACCGTGCCCGCCCAGATGGTTTCAATGCTGGCCACTATAGTGGCACCGACCAGCACCAGGGCCATGGGGCCAATCTCGGTGCGGAAAATACAGGCTACCCGTTCATTGCGGGCAAACAGGTTGGGGACATGGCTGGCGGTCAATGGGTTGACCGAGAAGAGGTCACCGGGGATGTAGACCATGCTCTCCAATACACCATCGAGCGGCATGTGGATACGATGATAATCCTTGGGGGAGAGGTAGATGGTGGCAAACTTGCCGCCCTGGAAGGGGGCGGCAAGCTCGGCATCGCCACCCAGCAGTTCCCGCGCACTGAAATCGTGTCCCTTGGCCTGGATGAGGCGACCAAGCTGGATGTCCCCCAACTGGCTGATGCAGCCATCGACCGGTAGGGCGGCGATCTTCGGGTCGCTGACCACGGGGCGTAAGCCGGGTTTGAGCTTACGGGTGAAGAAGGCGTTGAAGCTGGGGTAGTGGGCGGGGTCTTCAAATTCGGCCTCACTCATGTCGATGCCAAAGCGGTTGATGAAGAGACGGATGAGTTTGGTGGTCAGCGTGCCTGCTTCGGCGGCGGCCAGCTTGCCCACCAGGCGCGAAATGGCATGTTTGGGTAGGCAGTATTGGCCAGCAATTTTCAGCATATCAATCAGGGTCATGGGATGGTCTCTTGCTAGTGATTGATGAGAGGGGTTATCCGCGTTTGGTGGCGCGGGCGGGGCGAGCCTCGTCCATGGAGTCGAGGATGCGATGATAACTCTGATAGCGTTCCAGGCTGACCTCTCCCTTCTCTACCGCCTCGCGGATGAGGCAACCGGGATCCTCACCATGGGTGCAGTCGCGGAACTTGCAGCCGCCCAGATAGCGGCGGAACTCCACAAAACACCAGGTGATGCGGTCGGGCTCCAGATGCCAGAGGGCAAACTCGCGGATGCCGGGGGAGTCGATGAGGATACCGCCACTGGGGAAGTGATAGAGACGCGCCGTCGTGGTGGTGTGTTGCCCCAGCCCGGAAACATCGGAAATATCGCCGGTAACGGCCGCGGCTTCGGGCATCAGGGCATTAACCAGGGTGGACTTGCCTACGCCGGATTGGCCGACGAAGACATTGATCTTGTCTTTGAGGTGCGCCTTGAGCTCATCGAGCCCACTCTCATCTTCGCAGCTGACCAGCAAGATTTCATAGCCAATCTGGCGATAGCGTTGCAGATGAGGCTCCAGTTCGGCGCGAGCCTCTGGTGTCAGCATATCTGTCTTGTTGAGCACCAGCAGGGGCGGGATCTCCATGGTCTCTGTCGCCACCAGATAGCGATCCACTATGTTGGTGGAAAACTCTGGCATCACGGAGGAGACGATGACGATCTGATCTATGTTGGCCGCGACGGGTTTGATGCCATCGTAATAATCCGGGCGGGAAAAGACGGTTTGGCGTGGATGCACGGCCTCGACCACACTGCAGATGCCATGCAAGGAGAGATCTCCTTGGCGCCAAACTACGCGGTCACCCGTGACCAGGCTGCCAACCGTGCGGCGTAGATTGCAGCGATGAACGGTACCATCGGCGGCTTCGACGTCGGCATGCTGGCCAAAACGGCTGATGACTAACCCTTCCTGGGGGGCGCCCAGCAGGCTTTCATCCACCTCGGGGGCCTCTTTTTTCAGGCGTCGAGTCTGGTTGGCGTTGACCCGGCGTTGCTGGCCATGACTCAGTTTGCTCTTTTTTGTCACGCGTGCGTCACTTTCGTAATTTGACTGCTAAGCGTTTATGATACATGGGAGCGAGATGACTTGTCCCACAAAGGTGTGAAGATGACACAAGATGCGCAAAATTTAGTCTGGATTGACATGGAGATGACGGGGCTGGATCCCGACAGCGACAAGGTGCTGGAGATCGCCGTGATCGTCACCGACAAGGAGTTAACTGTGCTGGCCGAGGGGCCCGTGATTGCCGTGCATCAGAGTGATGCCGTGCTGGCGGCCATGGACGACTGGTGTACCCGGACTCACACCCAATCCGGGCTGGTGGCTCGTGTTAAGGCCAGCCAATACGATGAGGCCTCTGCCGCAGCTGAGTGCCTGGCCTTCTTGCGGCAATGGGTCCCGGAGCGGAGCAGCCCATTGTGCGGTAACAGCATAGGGCAGGATCGTCGCTTCATGGTTCGGCATATGCCTGAGCTGGAGCAGTTCTTCCACTATCGCAACGTGGATGTCAGCACCATCAAGGAACTGGTGCGCCGTTGGCAACCCCAGTTACTGGAGGGTTTTAACAAGCAGGGCGTCCACCTGGCTCTGGATGACATTCGCGAATCCATCGCCGAGTTGAAATACTATCGAGAAACTGTCTTCAAGATCTGATATTGCGGGAAAAAAGAGCAATCGCTTCGTGGATTGCTCTCTTCTTGAGCGAACGAATAAAAAGCCCTTGCAATCACTCAAGCTGCCCTTATAATTCGGCTCCCGTGCTAGAGAGCATATTGCGGGAATAGCTCAGTTGGTAGAGCACGACCTTGCCAAGGTCGGGGTCGCGAGTTCGAGTCTCGTTTCCCGCTCCAAAACTCTCTCTAACACACCCTTGTGATGCGGGAATAGCTCAGTTGGTAGAGCACGACCTTGCCAAGGTCGGGGTCGCGAGTTCGAGTCTCGTTTCCCGCTCCAATCACAAGTTCCGGTTTGCGGGAATAGCTCAGTTGGTAGAGCACGACCTTGCCAAGGTCGGGGTCGCGAGTTCGAGTCTCGTTTCCCGCTCCAACGCCGGACTTGTTGGTATCACAAGAGATTTACGTTGCGGGAATAGCTCAGTTGGTAGAGCACGACCTTGCCAAGGTCGGGGTCGCGAGTTCGAGTCTCGTTTCCCGCTCCAATCCTTCACAGGATCTGCGTAAATCAATTACCTCATTAAAGCGGGAATAGCTCAGTTGGTAGAGCACGACCTTGCCAAGGTCGGGGTCGCGAGTTCGAGTCTCGTTTCCCGCTCCAATCTTCATCTCTCATCAGCTTCATCACTATCTGTTAATTATTTTCAAGCTGGCCCTGGCCGGCCTTTGTGCTATCTGCGGTTTTCCCTTGGGCTGAGCCATATAAAAAAACCGGGCTCCGGGCCCGGTTCTGCTATTGGCTCTGGCGGTTACTGAGCCGCTTGCTGCTTATCAAGTTGCTCTTCGGCATAGAGGGCGGCCCCTATGATCCCTGCCTGGTTCAGACTCTGGGCCGGTACCACAGGGGTGCGCAGATGTAACTCCTCGATAAAGCGGTCGAAGCGTTGAGCACTGCCACCGCCTAAGATGAAGAGATCCGGGTTGAAGAGAAATTCCAGACGTTGCAGATAGCGGTTGAAGCGGCGTCCCCACTTGCCCCAGCTTAGATCTTCCCGCTGCCGTACTGCATCGGAGCAGTAGTGCTCGGCGATACGCCCCTTCATCTTCAAATGGCCCAGTTCGGTATTGGGGTGCAGTTGACCGTTGACGAAGATGGCGCTGCCCAGACCTGTGCCTATGGTGATCAGCATCACCACGCCATCACGATTCTGTCCCTGACCGAAGCGCATCTCGGCCATACCCGCCGCATCGGCATCGTTGAGGATGAAACAGGGGCGCCCGGTAACATGCGAAAATAGCTCCTGCACATTGGTGTTGATCCAGCTGGCATCGATATTGGCCGCACTGAAGGCAACGCCATGGTGGATGGTCGCTGGAAAGCCACAGCCTATGGGGCCTTTCCAGTCGAAGTAGGCTACCAGCTGCTTCAGCGTCTGGGCCATGGCTTCCGGGGTGGCGGGTTGGGGTGTGGCGATGCGATGGCGTTCACCGATGAGCAGACCGCTCTCGGTATCGACCACGGCCCCCTTGATACCGGAACCACCAATATCTACACCAAGAATCATCATAGACGGGTCTTCTCCTTCAAGCGTGATCGGGCATGCCTTTGTTGATGCAGCGGATCAAGCGTTCCGTTTTGTTATTGCGGGGAGTGCTCGCCCGCTTCGCTTCCTGTTGCGTGATGGCCCATTCCAGGTGCTCCTGTACCAGCAGGGATACATTGCCAGAACTCTGTCGGAGGCTATCGACAATGGTGCTGCAGTATGGCGCGTTGCCCAAGGCTACCGCAAGATTGCGTTGCCATTTTTCAAAACCAATGCGGCGAATGGCGCTACCTTCGGTCTCCTTGAGAAATTGCACCTCATCCCAGCACCAGAGTGCCAAGAGTTCTGGGGCTTGCAGGCTAGACCTGGAGTGAAAGTCTCGCTCCTGGCTACTGGCGGCGTAGCGGTTCCAGGGGCAGATGAGCTGGCAATCATCACAGCCATAGATGCGGTTACCCAGTAGCGGGCGGAGTTCGAGTGGAATTGCCCCACCATATTCGATGGTGAGATAGGAGATACAGCGCCGGGCATCGACCGTGTAGGGGGCAACTATGGCGCCGGTTGGGCAGATAGTCATACAGGCCACACAGTGGCCACAGTCGCCCGCTATGGCCTCATCGGCGGGCAGTGGCAGGTCGACCAGGAGTTCACCGAGGAAGAAGAATGAACCCGCCTGCTGGTTGAGCAGCAGAGAATGCTTGCCAATCCAGCCGAGCCCGGCTTTGGCCGCCAGGGGACGCTCCAGCAGCGGGGCTGAGTCCACAAAAGGGCGGAAACCATAGTGGCCGACCGCTGCCTGGACCTTCTCTGCCAACTGTTTCAGCCGTTGACGCAATACCTTGTGGTAATCACGGCCCAAGGCATAGCGGCTGATATAGCCCAGCTTGCTCGCTTGCAGGGTATGGGCGATACCGGCGGCAGGGGGAAGATAATTCATGCGTACCGAGATGACGGCCTGAGTGCCCGGTTGTAGCTCGGCCGGACGGGCGCGCAGTAGCCCATGTCGCGCCATGTACTCCATCTCGCCGTGGTAGCCAGCGGCCAGCCAGGCTTGCAGACGAGGCTCTTCTTCGGCCAGATCAATCCCTGTGATACCAACCTGGTCAAAACCTAGCTCCCGGCCCCATTGCTTGATATCGTGGGCCAATTTCTCAAGTTGTTGGGATGTCATGATTACCCTTGCCGATGAACCGCAATCCATTTTACCACAAGCTCTCTGGCGCACAGAGCAGATACGGCGGGCCGAGTCGCTACTGGCTAACCATCTGGAGTGTGACCTCTATTGTCTGATGGAGCGAGCCGGCGCTGCTCTGCTGGCGAGTCTGCAACAGCATTGGCCCCAGGCCCAACGCCTCTGGATCGTCTGTGGTCGGGGCAATAATGGGGGCGATGGTTATGTCTTGGCCCGCCTAGCTGTGGCGGCTGGTCTGCAGGTGAGAGTGCTCGCCTTGGGTGAGCCCAATCCGGGAACCGAGGCGGCAGAGGCTCGTCGTCAGTGGTTGATGCTTGGGGCGGTCGAGGGCGCGTGGCCTCTGGCTCCCGATGCCGAGAGTCGACCTCAGGTCGTGGTCGATGCGCTGCTTGGCATAGGTCCGGATCGTGAGTTGCAAGGTGACGTTGTAGAGTGGATTGAGGCCATCAATCGACTAGGGGTGCCCGTGCTCAGCGCCGATCTGCCCAGTGGTCTGCATGCCGATAGCGGGCGTAGGCTTGGGCCTGTGGTCAATGCCCAGGTGACGTTGACCTTCATGGGTCTGAAAACGGGTCTACTGACGGGGGCGGCACCGGATCATGTGGGGTTACTGCAATTAGCCCCGCTCACCGCTGCATCCGAGTTGAATGGCGCCGCCATCTGGGCTACCGAACAGCCCGCCGCCTGGCGCATCGATTACCCCCAACTGCAAAACCAGTTGCACCCCAGGCCGCGCTCGGCTCACAAGGGCATGGCCGGCCGGGTATTATTGATAGGCGGGGGAGAAGGCATGCCAGGAGCCATCCGTCTTGCTGCCGAGGCGGCGTTGCGTAGCGGTGCCGGGTTGGTCAAGGTGTTGACTCATGCGAGCCATCATCTGGCCGTGGGGGTAGGACGAGCCGAACTTATGTTAACGGCGCCGGAGTCTGAGCCAGCCGCGGCCCGTGCCCAGGCGCAATGGGCCTCGGTGCGGGTTTTGGGGCCCGGCTTGGGCCAATCGCCCTGGGCTCGTCTGCTCTGGCAACAACAACTGGCCTTGCCAGGCCCGCTGTTGCTGGATGCCGATGGTTTGAACCTGCTGGCTGAAATGCCCGCCAAGCGGGATAATTGGATTCTGACCCCCCACCCGGGCGAGGCCGCTCGCTTGTTGGCGTGCTCCACGGCCAGGATCGAGTCTGACCGTTTCGCCGCAGTGCGTCGTTTGCAGCAGCAGTATGGGGGCGTGGTGGTGCTCAAGGGGGCTGGCACCCTGATTGCCGATGAGTCGGGATGCTGGTTAGCCCAAGAGGGTAATCCAGGCATGGCCAGTGGCGGCATGGGGGATCTGTTATCTGGTATCATTGCCGCACTTTGGGCTCAGGGCTATGCTCCTATTACCGCGGCGCAGCTGGGTGTCTGTATACATGGCGAGGCAGGGGACTGTGCGGCGGTTGAGGGGGAGCGTGGTATGTTAGCGGCAGATCTGCTGCCCTTTATTCGTCGGCTGGTAAATCCGGTGGGATAATGAAATGACAAACGAGTTTACAGAAATTTTAGTCGATGAGTCGGCGACCTTGGCCTTGGGAAAACGTCTGGCCCACGCTTGCCAATGTGCGGTGACTTTCTTCTTACATGGCGAGCTGGGCGCGGGCAAGACCACGCTGACGCGCGGCTTTGTACAAGCCTTGGGTCATCCAGGTCGGGTGAAAAGTCCGACCTATACGCTAGTTGAAGCTTACGAACTAGCTAAATGGCAGGTATACCATTTTGATCTTTATCGCCTGGCCGATCCGGAAGAGCTGGAGTTTATGGGCATTCGTGACTATTTTGGTGCCGATTGTCTGTGCTTGGTAGAATGGCCGGAGAAGGGAGAGGGCTGGTTACCTCAACCTGATCTGGATATCAGACTAAATTATGTGGGGGAGCGGCGCGAGGTTTCTATTCGTGGCTGCACTCCCAAGGGTGAAGCTATTTTGAGCGTGTTGTCGTCGTCGTGAAACGTATCCTTATTTCTATCTGCCTCTGTTTGATGGCGCAATCACTTTGGGCAAATCAGCTCAAAGGGCTACGTGTGGCTCCGAATGCTGAAAAGACCCGTATCGTCTTCGATATGACGGAGAAGCCAGAGTTCAGCTATACGTTGGCAGAGGGCTCTGCACAGCTGGTGGTTGATCTCAAGTCGATCACCGCAGTCATGAGTAACCCTGAGTTGCAGCGTAATCTGGGGCCAGTGATCAAGTCGGTGCGCCGAGCCGCCCCTCCCGTACCGGGTGGGTTGCGTTTGGTTTTTGACCTCGCGCAGAGCACCAAGCCAACCGTATTCACCCTGCGCCCGCAACAACAGTATGGTCACCGTCTGGTCATCGATCTTAGTCACTATGGGGCGCCTGTCAGAGCGTCGACGGGTTCCAGCTCGACGGGGCGTCAGAACGTTGCCGTGGCGAGCATGACATCGGTGGCTCCTGTGGTGAGTTCGGTTGGCAAGCCGCTCTCTACTTCATCACGCTCGGCTAAGCCGGTATCCGGACGCATCATGGCCATCAGTGATGAACCGGCTATCCGTAACTCGGGCGATGTGCAGATCAAGGAGGAGACGTTATCGACTCAAGTGCGTCCTGCTGCGGTGACTTCAGGCGGACAAGTCCAGAATAGTATCTCAACCTCTTCGACCAAGACATCAGGCACAAAGTCCGGGAGTGATAGCCGCATCAAGCCCTATCAATCGGAAAGTGCGGATTCTCAATCCTCATCGGCACCCATGAGGGCTCCGGCATCGCTGGCTCCTGTTGCTCAAGGGGGGAGTGGAACCGTGGTGATAGCCATTGATGCCGGGCACGGTGGTAAGGATCCTGGGGCCATAGGTCAGAATGGTACCTATGAAAAAAACGTTACCTTGGCTGTGGCGCGGGAGCTTAGTGCCATGATCAATCGTCAGCCGGGGATGCGTGCCGTGATGACCCGTACCGGCGACCATTTTGTTGATCTGGATGCGCGCTCGGAGATTGCGCGTCGACACCAGGCCCAGCTTCTGGTCTCGATTCATGCCGACAGCGTGGACAACGGTTCGGCGCGTGGCGCCTCGGTCTGGATCCTCTCCAACAAGCGTGTCGATCGTGAGATGAACAAGTTATTGGGGCAGCAGGACAAACATACCCAGCTGTTGGGCGGTGCGGGCAAGGTGATTGCCGAGGCTGAACCCAATCCCTATCTGGCGCAGACTATATTGGATCTCTCGTGGGATAATTCCCGTAGTGAGGGCTACAGCATAGGGGAGAATGTGCTGGGGCAGATTGGGCGCGTGGCGCGTCTGCACAAGAACAAGCCAGTACACGCCAGTTTGGCGGTACTCAAGGCTCCGGATATTCCCTCCCTGCTGATCGAAACCGGCTTCATCTCCAATGCCCAAGAGGAGAAGTTGCTGGCCTCCCGCAGCTACCAGAGCCAACTTGCCAAGGCGATATTTACTGGCATGAAGGGTTACTATGCCGATAATCCACCAGCCGGCTCACGGTTGGCTAGCCAGCCGGCCAGCGCCAGCAGCCAACAGACGGCCGCTACAGGGGTGGGATCGCGGCGCCATGTGGTCAAGACAGGCGAGAGTCTCTCTGTATTGGCCCAGCGTTATGGCGTGAGCAAGCAGAAGCTCAAGAGTCACAATAGCTTGAACAGCGATGTATTGCGGATCGGTCAGGTCCTCTACATCCCGACCAGCTAGCCATGCCTATTCGTATCTTACCGCCAATCTTGGCGAATCAGATCGCCGCCGGAGAGGTGGTGGAGCGTCCGGCCTCTGTGGTGAAGGAGCTGGTGGAAAACAGCCTAGATGCCGGTGCTGACCGGATAGAGATCGAGTTGGAGAAGGGGGGCAGTAAGCTCATTCGTATCCGCGACAATGGCTCGGGTATTCCCAAGGATGAACTGGCATTGGCGCTCTCCCGCCATGCCACCTCCAAAGTCAGCACCATAGAGGACCTGGAGTCCATTGCCAGCCTGGGCTTTCGCGGTGAGGCGCTTGCGTCCATCAGCTCGGTTTCGCGTTTGATGCTGACTTCACGCCCAGCTGCCCAAGGCGAAGCCTGGCAGGCCAGCGCCGAAGGGCGAGACATGGCGGTAGCGTTACGGCCTGCTGCGCACCCCGTTGGCACTACGCTTGATGTCATCGATCTCTTCTTCAATATGCCAGCCAGGCGTAAATTTCTGCGTAGCGAAAAGACCGAATTCAGCCACATAGATGAGTTGCTGCGGCGTCTGGCGCTGAGCCGTTTTGATGTCAATTTTACCCTCAAGCATAATGGCAAGCTGGTACGACAATATCGCGCCGCCCATTCGGTAGAAGAGCGTCAGCGTCGAGTCGCGGCAGCCTGCGGCTCGCCTTTCTTGTCTCGGGCCATGAGCTTGGCCAGTGAGCATCTGGGGCTGGCGCTGTCGGGCTGGTTATTACCCCCTAGTGAGCAGACCGACACCACGCCCGAGATCCAATACTGTTACGTTAATGGCCGCATGATGCGCGACAAGCTCATCAACCATGCTATCCGGCAGGGCTATTTGGAAGCGTTGGGCGTGGAGTGTTCTCCCTCCTATGTGCTCTACCTCACCCTGGATCCGCGACAGGTGGATGTGAATGTGCATCCGGCCAAGCATGAGGTGCGATTTCACGAGTCACGTCTTGTCCATGATTTCATCGTCCGGGTAGTGCGTGAGGCCTTGAGTGCTGGGCTCTGCGCCTCGTTGGCTGAGAGCCATGTGCCTATGAGCGATGGGGTGGCGGTACAGTGTCAGGATCCTGCCCCCGCCCCTCGCCAGATTCATGAACACCCAGGTGCCTATTCTGGTCATGGCATGGCACCTCGGGAGCATGGCTACCAGCGTGGCGCAACGACGCCGTCCCATCTGGCCAGCCGCGAGATATCTGCTGCCGCCTGGCAGGGGATGCAGAGCCTGCTGACCACTCTGCCTGCCGCCACACCGCAGCCGGTAAGTGGTAATAACAACTTAGCGGTGGCGAGTCCGGCCGAGTCAGAGCAGAGCTGGCGATTGCTGAGTTTGCCGCATCCTGCCGTGGCCTTGATCCAGCGCGCTGTGGAATATCGATTGTTGCATCTTAGGGTGGCCGAAATCGGGTTGCAGAGCCATCGTCTGATGCGGCAGTGGCAGCAGGGGGTGCTGACATCCCAGCCGCTGCTGATGCCTATTCTAATTTCCCTGCCATCCGCCTTACGAGTGCAATTAACCGCCGCCAGTGAATGGTTGGCCCATCTGGGCGTGGAATGGAAAGCGGCCAGTGGTGATAACATCATGCTTTACCGGGTTCCTGTCGCCATGCGCAACACCAATCTGGTGAACACCTTTGTTGAATTACTGGAACTCGGGTCGCAGACCGATACGGATCTGACGGGGCGGGTTGTGTGTGCCTGGTTGGCACATCTGGCCGTTGGCAGTGGGGAGTACTCATTGGTGACGGCGGGGGCACTGCTGGCCAATTTGCTGCTTGAGCAACCGGAACAGCTGCTTGACGCAGGTATTAGCCGGGCGGTGGGGTTTTCTTCCGCGATTGAGGAGTTGTTACGTGAAGCCTGAGCCTCTGGCTATTTTTCTGATGGGACCAACGGCATCGGGCAAGACGGCTCTAGCCCTGGAGTTGGTGCGTCATCTGCCTTGCGACATCATCAGTGTGGACTCGGCCCTGATCTATCGGGGCATGGATATCGGTACGGCTAAGCCTTCGCCCGCCGAGCTGGCGCAGGCCCCTCATCGTCTGATCGACATTCTCGATCCTGCCGAAGCCTACTCGGCCGCCGATTTCCGCCGGGATGCCCTGGCCGAGATGGCGGCGATCTCGGCCCAAGGGCGTATTCCCTTGCTGGTGGGCGGCACCATGCTCTATTTCAAGGCGTTGCTGGAGGGGTTATCACCCCTACCTGAAGCGGATCCTGCGATCCGGGCTGAGATAGAGCAGGAGGCGGCGAGTCGTGGTTGGTTGAGTCTGCACCAGGAGCTGTGCCAGCTTGATCCTGTGGCCGGAGCCAGGATCCACCCCAACGATCCTCAGCGGCTGTCGCGTGCGTTGGAAGTTTTCCGGATTTCAGGTAAAACTTTAACCGAGTTAACCCAACAACAGGGTGAGCCATTGCCCTATCGTACCCTGCAGTATGCCATCGCGCCCAGTGACCGAGAGCAGTTGCGGGAGCGGATTGCCCTGCGTTTTGATGCTATGTTGGCGCAAGGGTTGGCAGATGAAGTGCATTCATTGCTAGCAAGAGGTGATCTGAATCCCTCTTTGCCTTCGATCCGGTGTGTAGGTTATCGTCAGATGTGGGATTATCTGACTGGCTCGCTCGACTATGCACAGATGCGCTATCGTGGAATTGTTGCCACATGCCAACTGGCTAAACGACAGATGACCTGGTTACGTAGCTGGTCTTACCCTGTGACTTGGCTACAGAGTGCCGGGCGGGATAATATCCATATCGTCTTGCGTGACGTTGGTTCCTGTGGGGGAGCAGGCTATAATCGGGACGCCTCTTTATAAGAAGGCAATAATTAAGTACAACAAAATATAAGGATTAGAACCATGGCTAAGGGGCAATCACTTCAGGATCCGTTTTTGAACGCTTTGCGTCGCGAGAGGATCCCGGTTTCTATCTATCTGGTGAATGGCATCAAATTACAGGGGCAGATCGAGTCTTTTGACCAGTTTGTTATCCTGTTGAAAAACACGGTTAGCCAGATGGTGTATAAACATGCGATCTCCACCGTCGTCCCTGCCCGCGCCGTTCCCCATCATCAGCACACTGCGGGTGGTTCTGCTGTGGAAGAGCAAGCTGAAGAGTGATGGCTGCTTGGCCGGTACACGTTCGCCCTGATTGCTGTTTTCTCTCGGCTGAGGCGCCTCCTGCCTCTGCATAAGGAGTTTTTGCTTGTTTGACCGTTATGAAGCTGGCGAACAGGCCATTCTGGTTCACGTCGATTTCACGGATGAAGGCGCACGCGAAGACCTGGCAGAATTGCAGATGTTAGCAAGTTCTGCCGGTGCGAATGCCCTGTCTGTTATCACTTGCCGCCGCGCAACGCCGCAACCCAAATTTTTTGTCGGAACAGGTAAAGCTGATGAGATAGCCTGTGAGGTCAAGCGGCTGGGCGCCGATCTGGTGATTTTCAACCACGCCTTGACCCCGGCTCAGGAGCGTAATCTGGAGCTTCTGTTCGAGTGCCGAGTGCTGGATCGCACCACCCTAATCCTGGATATCTTTGCTCAGCGGGCGCGCACTCATGAAGGCAAATTGCAGGTTGAGCTTGCCCAGTTGCGCCATATGTCTTCACGTCTGGTTCGTGGCTGGACTCACCTTGAGCGGCAGAAGGGGGGGATAGGTCTACGTGGTCCGGGTGAAACTCAGCTGGAGACCGATCGTCGTCTGATCCGCGAACGCATCACCAATATCCTGCGGCGCCTGGATAAGGTGGCTAAGCAGCGGGAGCAGGGGCGCCGAGCCCGGATGCGCAATGAAATCCCGGTAGTCTCGCTGGTCGGCTATACCAATGCCGGCAAGTCAACCCTGTTCAATCGACTGACCAACTCTACCGTCTATGCGGCCGATCAACTCTTTGCCACACTCGATCCTACCCTGCGCCGAATTACGTTGCCGGATGTAGGTTCAGTGATTATGGCCGATACAGTGGGTTTTATTCGTCACCTGCCCCACGATCTGGTGGCAGCCTTCAAGGCGACACTCCAAGAGACGCGAGAAGCCGATCTGCAATTGCATGTGATCGACTGTGCCGATGAGCGCATGGAAGACAACATGGCCCAAGTTCAATCGGTACTGGCAGAGATTGAAGCCGATGATCTGCCCCAACTGCAGGTATTCAATAAACTGGATGCCGTGCCTGATGCTCAACCCCGTATCGAACGGGATGATGAGGGCAAGCCCAAGGCTGTCTGGTTGTCAGCCTTGAGCGGCGATGGTTGTCAGTTGTTGCTGGATGCAATCACTGAGTTGCTGTTACCGGGCATAGCTCAGCACACATTACGCTTGCCGGTTGACTCGGGTCGACTGCGCAGTCTGTTTTATCAAATGAAGGCCATCAGGTCAGAGAGTTTCTCTGAGGATGGGGAGTTGATGCTCGAAGTTCGACTGCCACAGAGCGACTGGAATCGTCTGTTGAAGCAGGAAGGTGAGGCGCTGGTAGCCTTTATTGTGGCTTAATAGCTTGATACAGTTTGTGAAACAACAAAAGAGTGGAGACGCCAATGGCTTGGAACGAGCCCGGAAATAGTGGGAAAGACCGAGATCCATGGGGGAATAGTGGCAAGAAGCAAACTCCTCCCGATCTGGATAAGGTGTTGCGAAATCTGCTGCAAAAACTCTCGGGTTTGACAGGCGGTCGTCGTCCAGGTGGCGATGTCAGCGGATTGGGGATCACCCTTGTTGTCATGGTGGCGCTCGTCGCCTGGGTGATCAGCGGCTTTTATACCATCAAAGAAGCCGAACGTGGCGTGGTGTTGCGCTTTGGTAAATTCTACCAAAGTGTGGAGCCTGGTTTACGCTGGAAGGCGACCTTTATCGATCAGGTTATCCCGGTCGATGTAGAGTCAGTGCGCTCCTTACCTGCGGCTGGTTTCATGCTGACCGAAGATGAGAATGTGGTGAAGGTCGAGATGGACGTGCAGTACCGGGTGGCTGATCCACGCAAGTATCTGTTTAGCGTCACCAACGCCGACGACAGTCTGAGCCAGGCGACCGACAGTGCCCTGCGTTACGTAGTGGGCCATACCACTATGGATGAGGTGTTGACCCGTGGTCGCGAGAAGGTGCGCCAAGATACCTGGCAGGTGCTGGAGCAGGTTATCGACCCCTATGACATGGGCATAGTGGTGGTGGATGTGAACTTCCTGCCGGCTCGTCCGCCAGAAGAGGTGAAGGATGCGTTTGATGACGCTATCTCGGCCCAGGAAGATGAACAGCGCTTCATCAGCGAGGCGGAAGCCTATGCTCGGGAAGTGGAGCCTAAGGCGCGCGGCCAGGTGCAGCGTCTGACCGAAGAGGCGCAAGGCTATAAGGAGCAGGTGGTGCTCAAGGCAACGGGTGAGGTGGCGCGCTTCAATGAGCTGTTGCCGCAATATCACTCGGCACCGGATTTGACGCGTCAGCGTATCTATTTGGAAACCATGGAAGAGGTCTACAGCAAGAATAACAAGGTGCTGGTCGATCTACCTCAGGGGGCCAATAGCATGATCTATCTGCCGTTGGACAAATTGACGCCGACTGAGGGTAACCAGAAGTCCCAGGCTGTTGCGCCTGTGGCTCAGCCACAGAGCCCTATGCCGCACAATGTCGGAGACCTCTCTCCTGAAACCATGGGACAGGCCAGTACTCCACTACGGAACAGTGATCGCAGCGGGGGGAGATACTAAGCGATGAAAAAGATTGTATTGGGTATCATGGCATTATTGCTGCTGTTGGGCTCCTCCTCTGTCTTCGTCATTGATGAGGGTCTGGTGGGTATAGTGGTGCAGTTTGGTAAGGTGAAACGGCAGTCAGATTCGACGCTGCCTATCGTCTATCAACCCGGCTTGCATCTGAAGTGGCCACTCATCGATGAAGTCCGCAAACTGGATGCTCGCATCCAGACCATGGATGGTCAGGCCGATCGCTTTGTCACGGCCGAGAAAAAAGATCTCATCATCGACTCCTATGTGAAGTGGCGCATCGAGGACTTTGCCAAGTTCTTCCTGGCGACTGGTGGTGGCAATCGCGCACAAGCCGAGTCGTTGCTCAAACGTAAGATCAATAACGGTCTGCGTTCGGAAATTGGTGGCCGTACCATCAAGGATATTGTCTCTGGTGAACGCACCGAGGTGATGGAAGATGCCTTGAAGAAGATGGCTAGCTCCTCAGAGCTGGGGATCAAGGTGGTGGATGTGCGCATCAAGCAGATCAACCTGCCACTGGAAGTCTCCAACTCCATCTACCGTCGTATGCGTGCTCAGCGTGATGCCGTGGCGCGTGAGCACCGCTCACAGGGGCGGGAGAAGGCCGAGTTTATCCGAGCCGATATCGATCGTCGGGTGACCGTCATGCTGGCTGATGCCGAGCGTAAGTCCCGTCAACTGCGCGGGGAGGGCGACGCCGAAGCGAGCCACATCTATGCTGAGACCTACAAGAAGGATCCCGAGTTCTTTGCCTTCTTGCGCAGTATGGATGCTTACCGGAACAGCTTCAGCAGTGGTGGCGACATCATGGTTCTCAATCCGGACGATGAGTTTTTCCGTTACTTTAAACAAGGTGGGCGTGATCGGGTTAAATGACCCAACACTATGCACCCAGCTGACCAAGGGCCTGCCATGCAGGCCCTTGCTATTTCGAGCGATTAACCATGCCATGGCTTGAAATTGTGGTTTTTCTCTGTGCAGCTAGCGTTTAGGCTGTGAGATATCCCTATCTTATCCCGCCTGAGTAACTATTTATGCTGCCTTGGCGCCTGGTTCCCAAGTCTGCAGCGGCCGAATTGCAGGTCATCCGGTTGTGTCTGCGCTCGTATTGCTGTATACGATCTGCCGGCATGGATGGCCACGCATCTTCCTCGGTTTGAGTGGGCAGGAAACGACCATAAGACGATTCCGACGCAGCTCAAACTTTGATAGAATCCTTTTTTAACCACACTGTAGACAATGAAGATGGGACAGAGCGTCGTAATCTTGGGCACCCAATGGGGTGACGAAGGTAAAGGCAAAATTGTCGATCTGTTGACCGACAAAGCACAGTATGTAATTCGCTATCAGGGCGGCCACAATGCGGGTCATACCCTGGTCATCGACGGTGATAAGACCGTTCTCCACCTTATCCCCTCCGGGATCCTGCGTGACAACTGTAAGTGTATCATTGCTAATGGTGTCGTTTTGGCACCGGATGCGTTGATCAAAGAGATGAAAGAGCTGGAAGCTCGTGGTGTGCCGGTGCGTGAGCGCTTGCTGCTGAGTGAAGCCTGCCCTCTCATTTTGCCTTACCATGTTGCCCTCGATCAGGCGCGGGAAAAGGCGCGTGGCGCCAAGGCGATTGGCACTACAGGACGTGGCATTGGCCCGGCTTATGAAGACAAGGTGGCTCGTCGCGGTCTGCGTGTGGGTGATCTGTTCAATATGGCCACCTTCGCCGACAAGCTTAAGGAAGTGATGGAGTTCCACAACTTCCAGCTGACTAAGTATTATGGTGTCGAGGCTGTCTCTTACGAGGCGGTACTGGCTGAGGCCCAAGGCTATGCCGAGTTGCTCACCTCCATGGTAGTGGATGTGACTGACCTGCTGGATAAGGCTCGCCTACGTGGTGACCGTCTGATGTTTGAAGGGGCCCAAGGCACTCTGCTGGACATAGACCATGGTACCTATCCCTATGTGACCTCCTCCAACACTACCGCGGGTGGTGTGGCAACGGGTTCAGGTTTCGGCCCCCGGTTTGTTGACTACGTGTTGGGCATCGCCAAGGCGTATACCACGCGTGTCGGCGCGGGTCCGTTCCCCACCGAGTTACACGATGAGATTGGTGAACGTCTGGGGATCAAGGGGCATGAATTTGGTGCTACCACGGGTCGTAAGCGTCGTTGTGGCTGGTTTGATGCCGTTGCCATGAAGCGCGCGATTCAGGTCAACTCGGTTTCCGGCTTCTGCCTGACCAAGTTGGATGTATTGGATGGCCTGGAAACCGTCAAGATCTGCACCGGTTACAAGTTCCCGGATGGTTCCATCCGTGACGTGCCACCGATGGCGGCGGATGATTATGAGCTGGTTGAGCCGGTATACGAAAGCATGCCTGGCTGGAGTGAAAATACCTTTGGCGCTACCAGTGTCGAGGCATTGCCACAAGCCGCTCGTGACTATATCAAGCGTATCGAGGCGATCACGGGTATTCCGGTTGATATCATCTCCACCGGGCCTGATCGTGACGAAACCATGATATTGCGTCATCCCTTCGCCGACTAAGGTGTGGGCAGTGGAACAAAAAAAGCCGGTTTAAAAACCGGCTTTTTTTATTGAGAGAGGCAAATGCTGGGCCGCTGATGACAACGCAGTGCGCACTCCTAGTTTGAGCGCGATACCGCACTATCCGCAAGTTCGCATAGCGCGCGGCGATAAGGGTTATCCGGCAGGCAGGCGAGGGCGCTCTTGGCCTTAGCGGCCTCTTCCTGGGCTCGCATCTGGCTGTACTCTATGGCCCCAGTCTCACGCAGAATGGTGAGAATGGCATCCAAATGCGCTAGCCCATTACGCTCTACTATGGCGTCGGTAAGCAGTGCGCGTTGGGCTGTGCTGGCTTGCCGCATGGCATAGATGAGGGGGAGGGTGGGTTTACCCTCGGCAAGGTCATCACCGACGTTTTTACCCATCTCAGCGCTGGCTGAGGTGTAATCCATCACGTCATCAATAATCTGGAAGGCGGTTCCAAGATAACGACCATATTCTTGCAGCGCTTGTTCCATCTGCGGTGTAGCGGCACACAACACGGCGCTTAAGCGTGTGGCGGCTTCGAATAGCTTGGCGGTTTTACAGTAGATGACCTGAAAATAGCTCTCTTCTGTCGTCTCGGGGTCATTGCAGTTCATCAACTGCATGACTTCCCCTTCGGCGATGACATTGGTGGTTTCGGCCAGGATCTCCAGGATGCGCAGGTTGCCCAATTCGGCCATCATCTGAAACGAGCGAGTATGCAGGAAATCACCAACCAGAACGCTGGCCGCATTACCGAACAGGGAGTTAGCGGTATCCCGGCCACGGCGCAGCTCGGATTCATCGACTACGTCGTCATGCAGCAGAGTGGCGGTATGGATGAACTCTATGATGGCCGCCAGCTTGATATGCTGGTCACCTTGATAGCCCAGAGCGCGAGCCGCTAGTATGGCCAGCAGGGGACGCATACGCTTGCCGCCACCATTGACTATATAGACGCCAATTTGGTTGATGAGGGCTACATCAGATTGAAGGCGCTGTAGGATGAGCGAATTCACCGCCTGCATATCATCGGCGGAGAGGGCGCGAATTGCGTGTTGATCCATAGCTATCGATACTGCGTCCTGAAGGGGGCTCGGGCCAGCCGGAAGTCGTAGATAGAATTCTACATTAATTGTTAAACCTTTGCAGTGCTTGCTGCCAGGAGTCAGTGGTGATCACAAAATGATCTTTTACTGAAATGACCCTTGCCTGCTCGGGTGAAGTTGCGTAGAATGCGCGCCCATTGTCATCTAGTTTTTTGTGCACCGTCTGCGCGGCAGAACGGGTGCCAATTCGGAGTTTAAACATGTACGCTGTTATCCTAAGTGGCGGCAAGCAACACCGTGTAGCTGAAGGTCAGGTGATTCGCCTGGAGAAGCTGGAAGCCGAAACCGGTGTTACCGTAGAATTCGATAAGGTTCTGATGGTTGCCCAAGGCGAAGAAGTGAAAGTTGGCGCACCTTATGTTGCCGGCGGTAAAGTTCTGGCTGAAGTTGTGGCTCACGGCCGCGGCGATAAGGTCAAAATCGTCAAGTTCCGCCGTCGTAAGCATCATCGTAAAGAGATGGGCCACCGTCAGTGGTTCACTGAAGTTAAAATCACTGGCATCACCGCTTAATTCTGAGGAGTCCATCAAATGGCACATAAAAAGGCTGGCGGTTCTTCCCGCAACGGTCGCGATTCCCAAGCCAAACGCCTGGGCGTGAAGCGCTTCGGTGGTGAAAACGTTCTGGCGGGTAGCATCATCATCCGTCAACGTGGCACCAAGTTCCACGCTGGTGAAAACGTAGGTTGTGGCAAAGACCACACCTTGTTTGCAAAGGCGGAAGGCAAGGTCAAATTCGAAGTTAAAGGTCCGAATAATCGTAAGTTTGTCAGCATAGTTGCTGAATAATTTACGCTGACGGCTCGAAAGGCCCTGCCCTATGGCAGGGCCTTTTGTTTTTATGCGGTTAATGACAGGTAGGATGCCGAGTGGTGTCTGCCAGCCGAGCAATCCCAGCTCATCGCTGAAACCGTTCCTGATCTCTATAATTGCACCATGATGTTCGATCAGGGTGACTGGAGTTGTAACACTATGAAATTTGTTGATGAAGTTCAGGTCCGTATCGAGGCGGGTGATGGCGGGAATGGCTGTGTCAGCTTTCGCCGTGAAAAGTACATTCCTAATGGTGGCCCGGACGGTGGTGATGGTGGCGACGGTGGCGATGTCTATCTGTTGGCGGATGAAAACCTCAACACCCTGATCGACTTCCGCTTTGAGCGTTTCCATGCTGCGGAGCGGGGAGAGAATGGTCGGGGCGCCAACTGTACCGGTGCACGCGGCAAAGATCTGGTACTCAAGGTACCAGTGGGAACCCGCTCTACCGATGAAGATACTGGCGAAGTCTTGGGCGATCTGACCAAGCATGGTCAGAAGCTGATGGTGGCCAAGGGCGGGTTTCATGGCCTGGGTAATACCCGCTTCAAGAGCTCGGTGAATCGCGCCCCTCGTCAAAAGACCATGGGTACACCGGGTGAGCAGCGCAATCTGCGCATGGAGCTGCTGCTGCTGGCTGACGTGGGTCTGCTGGGGTTGCCCAATGCGGGCAAGTCTACCTTCATCCGCGCGGTTTCTGCGGCCCGTCCCAAGGTTGCCGATTATCCTTTCACCACTCTGGTTCCAAACCTGGGCGTGGTGCGGATGTCTACGGGTAAGTCCTTTGTGGTGGCCGATATTCCTGGTCTTATCGAAGGGGCGGCCGATGGCGCTGGCCTGGGGATCCGCTTCCTCAAGCATCTGGAGCGTTGCCGTGTCTTGCTGCATCTGGTGGACATACTGCCAGTCGATGAGTCGGATCCAGCCGTCAATGCCACGACCATCATTCATGAGTTGGAAAAATACAATCCTGAGCTGGCCGCCAAGCCGCGCTGGTTGGTGTTCAACAAACTGGATCTGGTGCTGGAAGAAGAGGCCGATGCCATCATAGAGCGCGTGGTGAGGGAGATGGCTTGGGAAGGCCCGGTCTACCGCATCTCGGCCTTTGATAAACAGGGCACTGGCCCCATCTGCTATGATATTCAGACTCTATTGGATAGCATGCCCAAGCCCAGCGAGCTGGAGGCCCAGAAGCCTGAGCGCGTCGAGTTCAAGTGGGATGATTACCACAAGGAGCAGTTGGCCCAGGTGGCCGACGATGAGCTGGCCGATGACGATGACGATGATGATTGGGACGAAGATGACTACGATGTAGAGGTCATCTACACCCGTTAAATCCTTGGCCCCTTCGCCACCTCGTGTCGAAGGGGCTTCTCTTTAGGGAGTCTGCATGTCAGTTTTTTCGCCTGCTTCACGGTTGGAGCGGCTAATCTACCGTCACATCCGCATCATTCATGTGCTCAAAATTTCGCTAGCCCTGTTCATCGCCCACCTCATCAACTTCTGTTATCCCATGCCCTATCTGGCCTGGACCTCGGTGACTATCGTCATCATCATGCTTACCCTGCCTCAGGTGGGTGGTGCGCTGGAGAAATCCATCCAACGCGTCATTGGTACTCTATGTGGTGCTGCGTATGGCATCGCCATCCTCTATGTGACCCAGGATCCTTGGTTGACGGCGCTACTGGCGCTGCTAGCCATTGCCTTTGTCACCTGGCGCGCTAGCGGCAAGATGAGCTATGCCTATCTGGTGGCGGGCTTTACTCTGATGATAGTGCTGGATGGGGGCGAGCAGGGGATGAGTGAGGCCATCTGGCGCACGGCTACCATACTGCTGGGGTGTTTCATCGCCATTGCTGTCTCCCAACTGGTGTTACCGCTGCGGGCGCGCAATGAGTGGCGCTGGCTGTTGGCAAGCGCGCTTAACGGCATGGCTCAGGTGTGGCTGAGCCATCTTTCACCCAATGTCTACCAGCCTGTGCGTACCAAGGGGCGACTCAAGGAGCTGGAGCGTAATATTCAGCGCCAGCGAGGACTCTTGCGTTCGGTAACCCTGGAGAGCCGCAGCCTACGCCATTCTCAGCGAGAGTTGGATCTATTGGTTGAGGCCCAGGGTCGCTGTTTGCTGTTGATCGAGCTGTTGGCCCAGAGTCGCTGGGAAAGCCATGCCAGTGCCCTGGCGATTGAGCACCATTACCCCATCAGCTTGCGAGCGCGCTCTTTGGCTTTGTGGCTGGATGAGGCTGGAGACTTCTGTGCCGGGCAACAAGGCGTGCTGCCCGCCTTGGAGTCGATCGCTGAGCTGAAACAGGAGCTGACGACGCAGTTGATGGCACAGCAAGATCCCGCCCTGAACGCCTACGGCTATAGTTGGTTGATTTATCAGTGTGGCTTACAGTTAGCCTTGCTGGATAAGCTGATCCGCAATTTGATTCGGATAAACTCGGGTGCAACGCCCCGTGAATCTTGATATGGGTTAAGACTCGTCGCCTAGGATGAGAGTATAATGATGGCCCCCGCATGGGGTAGCGCTAGCACACCTTCAAGGAAGAAAGCGATGCAACAGCATAAAGTTCTGACGAAAGAAGAGCAGACCGATGTGACCCGGGTGCTCGTTAAAACCGCCCAGATGCTGGCCTCCTGTGGCGCAGAGAGTCGCATCATAGAGCAGACCACCTGCCGTCTGGGGTATTCACTGGGCATCGAAAGTGTCGAGATGGCGATCACGCCCAGCGCCATCATTCTGACCACGCTGAATCATGGTTCCTGCATCACGACGACTCGTCGCATTCATGAGTTCGGCATCAACATGCAGGTGTTGTGCGAAATTCAGCGCATCTGCATTCTGGCGGAGAAAAAGTTGCTGGAAAATACCGCCGAGGTGCGGACCAAGCTGGAGGCCATCAAGCCCTTTCGTTACAACCGCTGGCTAGTCGTGCTGATGATCGGTCTCTCCTGTGGCAGTTTCAGCCTCTTCTTCGGGGGTGACTGGCAGGTTTATCTCATCACCTGTTTGGCCTCTTCTGTGGGCATGTTCGTGCGCCAGGAGATTGCTCACCGTCACTTCAGCCCCCTGCTGAACTTTGCGGCAACCGCCTTCGTTGCCACCCTGATTGCCAGTACCGCGACCCGATATGGTTGGGGGGCTCAACCCCAACTGGCGATGGCGGCGTGTGTGCTCTTGCTGGTGCCCGGGTTTCCGCTCATCAATGCCATGCTGGATGTGGTCAAAGGTTATTACAACATGGGATTGGCGCGCTGGCTCACGGCTACCATGCTTACCCTGAGCGCCACGACCGGCATAGTGCTGGCCATGATGTTGACGGGAGTTTGGGGGTGGCAGCCATGAGAGAGATCATGATGCTGGCTCTCTGGGATGCCTTCTGGGCGGCCATTCCGGCGGTAGGCTTTGCCATGCTCTTTTCGGTTCCGCCCCGTTTCCTCAAGTATTGTGCTCTGGGGGGCGCCATGGCCCACAGCCTGCGCGTGGTACTGATCCACTATGGTTTGCCCATTGAGTGGGCCACGCTGGCGGCCAGCAGTCTGGTGAGTCTGATGTTTGTTTATTTATCCCGCCGACTGATAGCGCCGCGCCCGGTTTTTACTGTGGCCTGTATTATTCCCATGATACCGGGTAAGTATGCCTTCAATACCATCATCGCCGTGTTGAGCATGAACAGCCAGGGGGCCAGTCAGCACCTCATCTCGGCGGCGCTGGAGAATGGCTTGAAGACGCTGTTTATCCTGATGGCACTCAGCTTCGGCTTGGCTATACCGCCGCTTATTATTTATCGCAACCGACCCATAGTTTGATGATATTCAGGGTAATTGAATGTTGATTTCGTTAATTGCGGCCATGGCCCACGAGCGGGTGATTGGTAAAGGCAATGCCATGCCCTGGCATCTGCCCGCCGACCTGCGCCATTTTAAAAGTGTTACCTTGGGTAAGCCGGTGGTGATGGGGCGCCGTACTTTCGAATCGATTGGGCGCCCCTTGCCCGGGCGCCGTAATCTGGTGATCAGTCGTAACCCCCAGTGGCAGGCCGATGGGGTGGAAGTGGCTGCGTCGCTGGATGAGGCGCTCAGCTTGCTGAGTGGCAGTGATGAAGTGATGATCATTGGTGGCGGGCAGCTCTATGCCGAAGCTTTGCCCCGGGCGGATCGCCTCTATTTGACTCATATCGAGCTGGTGGTAGCAGGGGATACCTATTTCCCTGACTACTCCCTCTATAGCTGGCGCGAGTTGGAAAAAACCAGCCATCAACCGGATGAGAAGAATCCCTATGGCTATACCTTTGTGACGCTAGCCAGATGCTAGGCCGTTGAGTGTGCGCATAAATGACAAAACCGCCTTTGAGGCGGTTTTGTCATTTATGCTGCCTACGCGGGTTTCAGTCGCCTTTGGCATAGAGTGGGCAGGGCAGAGAGAAGACGGCGCCATCATCCCAGCGCCACAGGGTTAACTGGTTGCCCCAGACACACCCGGTATCCAGAGCATGGGTTTTTGGGGTGGGGCATTGCCCCATCAGGGCGGCCCAATGACCAAAGACCAGCTCTGGCTCGTTGCTGTCGCGTACCCGCACCTCAAACCAGGGCTTCAACTCCGGGCTCTGCTGCTTGGGTGACACCTTGCTGTGAAAATCGAGGCTGCCATCCAAGGCGCAAAAACGCATGCGGGTATAGGCGTTGATGATATAGCGCCAGCGGGGCAGGCCGCTCAAGCGCGGATCCCAGCGGGCGGGGTCGTTGCCATACATGTGGCAGAGCAACCAGTCGCCCTGATCGCTGCGCAGCAGCTCTTCCACTTCGCGGGCGCAACTGCGGGCCGTGGCCAGATCCCAGCCTGGTGACAGACCGGCATGGCACATGATCAAGGGGGCGCTGGGGTGTTCGGCCAGCAGAGGCTGCAGGCGTAACCAGCGTAGCAGCTTGTCGGCATCATGGGCATTGAACAGGGCTTCCAGCTTATCCTTCTTCTTCGGTTTGACATAGCCGGCGGCGGTTGCCAGCAGGTGCAGGTCATGGTTGCCCAGCACTGTTGTGGCTTGAAAGCCCAGGTTATGCACAAAGCGCAACACCTCCAGCGACTTGGGGCCGCGGGCGACCAGATCACCGGTCAGCCAGAGTTCATCGTCGGCAGGATCGAAACGGGCAAGATCAAGCAAACGGCGGAGTTCGTCATAGCAACCCTGTACGTCGCCAACACAATAAATGGCCATATAACTAGTGGATGAGGTGAGGTATAGCTAGGGTGAAGACGGGGATGTCGACATCAAATAGTTCGCCATCCTCACTCTGGAAGGTGTAATTTCCCTCCATGAAGCCCAGCGGAGTCTTGATGACTACGCCACTCTGGTAGGCGTAGCATTCACCGGGCGCGATGAAGGGCTGTTCGCCCACCACGCCCGGACCCTGCACTTCGGTACGCTGGCCATTGGCGTCAGTGATGATCCAATGACGCTCCAGTAGTTGTACCCGCTGTGGACTCTGGTTTTCTATCTCAATGGTATAGGCAAAGCTGTAGTGAGCCTGATCAGGCCGGGATTCCTCGCTCATGTAGCGCGGGTGGGGGGTGATCAGGATCTTCGCCGCCATACTTATCCCTCTCTCTGGTCACTGAGCCAATTGGCTACGGTGACAAACTGTGCCAGTGTCAGGCTCTCTGGCCGCAGATTAGGATCTATCCCCAGTTCCGTCAACTGCTCTGGGGTGATGAAGTTGCGCATGCTATTGCGGATGGTTTTGCGGCGTTGGTTGAACGCTTCCATACAGACTCGATGCAGGTCACTTACCCGTTTAGCCACCAGGCTAGGTTGGGTATGGGGAACCAGGCGCACCACAGCCGAATCAACCTTGGGAGCTGGCTTGAATGAGCCTGGCCCCACATGCAGCACAGGTATGATGTCGCAATAATATTGTGCCATGACGCTCAGGCGGCCGTAGGTTTTGCTACCCGGGCCTGCGGCTAAGCGATCAACCACCTCTTTTTGCAGCATGAAATGCATATCCTGGATGAGCCCAGCTTGCTCAAACAGATGAAACATCAAGGGGGTGGAGATGTTATAGGGCAGGTTACCGAACACCCGCAGGGGTTTTCCCTCCTGCTTGAGGCTGCTGAAGTCAAACTTCATGGCATCGGCCTCATGGATGGTGAGCTTTTCCTTGAGCACCGGATGATGGCGCAGCCGCTCGGCCAGATCCCGGTCCAGCTCCACCACATGCATGGCAGAGATTTGGGAGGCGACGGGTTCGGTGAGGGCACCTAAGCCTGGACCGATTTCCACCAACACTTCTCCTTCCTGGGGATGGATGGCGGCGACAATCGAGTCGATGACGTAGTGATCATGAAGGAAGTTCTGACCAAAGCGCTTACGGGCCGTATGACCCAGGTGTACCTTATCATTGCTCATTATTGCTTGCTTACCATGTGGATGGCTTGATTGAGTGCAGTCAGTAGACTGCCCATCTCCGCCTTGCCGCTCCCTGCCAGATCCAGGGCGGTGCCGTGGTCGACTGAGGTGCGAATAAAGGGGAGGCCAAGAGTGATGTTGACGGCGCGCCCGAAGCCTTTGTACTTCAAGACGGGCAGCCCTTGATCGTGGTACATGGCCAGCACGGCATCCGCTTGGCGCAGATATTTGTCCTGGAACAGGGTATCTGCCGGTAGCGGGCCGATGAGATCCATGCCTTGGTTGCGCAGTCGCGCCAGCACGGGCTCGATCACCTCTATCTCTTCGCGTCCCATGTGGCCACCTTCACCGGCATGAGGGTTCAGGCCGCAGACATAGATGCGCGGGTGTGGAATACCAAATTGCTGGATCAGATCCTGCTGCAGAATTTCCAGGGTCTTGGTCAGGCTTGCCGGGGTAATGGCGTTGGCTACGGCACTCAAGGCGAGATGCGTGGTTGCCAAGGCCACACGCAGTCCTTCGGTGGCCAGCATCATGACCACCTGTTCACGGCCTGCTTGCTCGGCAAAAAACTCGGTGTGGCCACTGAAGGGGACGCCCGCTTCATTGATGATGCCCTTGTGGACCGGACCCGTCACCAGGGCGGCAAACTCGCCGTCCAAGGCGCCCTGGGCGGCACGAGCCAAGGTGGCTAACACATAGGGGCCATTGGCCACATTGAGCTTGCCCGCCTGCACTGCACCTTGCAAGGGAATCGAAGCCACGGTCAGGCTGCCCGCCGCTTGCGGGGTGGCCGGCGCGGCAGCATCATAGGATTGCAACTCAACCCTAAGACCTAACTCCGCCGCACGTTGGCGTAGCAGCTCAGGATCGGCAATGACCACCAGTTGTACCGGCCAGCTCTGGCTGGCCAACCCCAGTATGAGGTCTGGGCCTATGCCGGCCGGTTCCCCCGGGGTAAGGGCGATGCGTTGGGTCAGGCTCATTTGGCTTGCTCATCGACAATGTTGATATAGGCCTCGTCGCGCAGCTCATCCAGCCAAGTCTGTGCCTCTTCGGTGAAACGACGGTTATAGATGATCTGATAGGCACGATTCTTCATCGACTCATCGGTGGCATCTTGTTTACGTCGATCCGTGAGTTGGACTATATGCCAGCCGTGGCTGGAGCGGAACGGTTGGCTCAGCTCACCCCGTTGCAGGTGGTTGACCTGGTCGCGGAATGCCGGATCGTAGATGTCGGCACTAGCCCAGCCCAGATCGCCCCCCTGTACCGCAGAGCCCGGATCTTCGGAGTATTTTTCCGCCAGTTTGGCGAAGTCGGCACGACCGGCCTTGATGTCGCGCAAGAAGCTTTCGAGCATCTGCTGCGCCTTGTCATCGCTCAAGATAATGGAGGGTTTGATCAGGATGTGACGAGCCCGCACTTCGGTTTGTTCACCTTGCTCGGCGCCCTTACTGGCGAAGATCTTGACTAGGTGCAGACCCGCGCCGGAGCGTAGTGGCCCGACTATATCGCCCTCTTTGGCTCCTCGTGCAGCATCGGCCAGCAGGGTCGGCATCTCTTCCAGGGTCATCCAGCCCCAGTCTCCCCCCTCCAGAGCCTTGGGTCCGGCGCTCTCGGCCATGGCGATCTTCTTGAAGTCGGCCCCGGCTCTGAGTTGTTTTAACAACTCTTCGGCTTTTTGTGCCACCCGAGCCTGCTCATCGGCATCAGCGTTGGCGGAAAGGGCCAGCATGATGTGGCCGAGGTGATATTGCTGTTCTTTGTTCCCCTGGGTCTGCAGCAGCTTGACCACCTGCTGCACCTCCTGCTCGGAGATGTTGATGCGCTGGCGCATCTGGCTGCGACGCACCTCGCTCATGATCATCTCTTTGCGCACTTCATCGCGAAATTGTAGCTCACTCAAGCCGCTTTTAGCCGCATCCTGTTTCAGCGCCTCAACTGAGGTATTGCGTTCTGCGGCGATGGAGGCGATGGACTGATCCAGCTGGTTGTCGCTGACGCGGAGCCCTTGCCGATCGGCCAGCTGTAGCACCAGGCTTTCGCCGATCAGTCGATCCAGTGCCTGCTTGCGCAGCTGGGTTGGATTGGGCAACGACTGCCCTTGGCTCTTGGCATCGTTCTCGACTTTTAGGACCAGAGCGTCGAGCTGACTTTGCAGCACAACATCCTTGTTGACCACGGCGACGACACGGTCCAACGGCTGAGCGAAGGCGTGAGTGAACAGGCTGGAACCTACCAACAGGCAGGTGGTCAAAGTGTGCAAAAATGATTTCTTCATCAATCTCGTTCCCGGTCTAAGACCGAAAGTTAGTCATTTAGGTTAAAAGGGCGGGTGTATGGCAACAGCTTGGTGTTCAGGCTGTATGTTGTGCCTGACCCCACGCTGCCGAGCCCCTTCATCTGGAACTGCAGGCCGATACGTTTATCCTGCGTTGTGGTCAATGTGGTGTTGTCGGGTTTATTTTCCCACTCCATTACTACATTGATGCTCCAGCAGCAGGAGTCGTATTGTACGCCGAACAGTCGATCTATGTTGGTGTCCTGTTTGATGTCGCGGTAATAGGCGCCGATCGCTTTCCACCCCTGCTCCAGAGGTAGGGTCATGAGTGCGCCCAACTGGCTGATGTCAGTCTGTTTATAGGGCGCATCGTAGATGACATTCCCTTCGCGAACAAAGCGATAGTTGAGCTGCCCCATGTAGTCGTTCTTGCGATATTCCACCGCCGAGTTGCCGGCCGAGATCATGCTCTGCTCGGTATCGTACTGTACGCCACCGCGCAGGAACCAGAAATCGCTTGGGTGAGTATCGGCATCCAGGGTGAGCAGGGAACGGGAGTTGGTGCTCTGGGCATCAATAGGCATCAGGGTCACCTTGGGATTGACCAGGTTGTAGGCCTGCCCCAGTGTGACTCGCAAACGTTCTACACTTTGGTTGTCAAAGATGCGGCTGGTGGCGCCGACGCTGATCCGGTTGGCATCACTGATCCGATCCAGGCCGGCGAAGCGGCGATCGCTGAACAAACTATAGTAGTCCTGGCGCATGGTGGTGGTGTCGAACAGCCCTATGTGATCCTGATTCTGATAGGGAACATAGAGATACTGGAATTCTGGCTCTAGGGTCTGGGTGTAGAGACGGCTGTTCCAACTGCCAATCCGATCAAAGACTAGTCCGCCATTGATACGCGCCGAGGGTAGAATGCGCGTCGTTGAACTATCCAGATCATCCAGACCATAGCTACGATAGATGGGGTCCAGATCCTCAGGCACATCCTGTTGGTAGTGGGTGTACATCAGTTTGAACTGACTGTCGAGCTTGTAGCCGGGAGCGCGAGCCAGGGGAATGGTTAGAATGGGCTCCAGGTGCAATCGTTGCCCGGTATAGGCCTTATGCAGATCAGAATTATGGGCGAAGTTGACGGCCTCGCTGTTAAAGCCCAAGTCATACCTCTGACCCTGCCAGTAGTGGTTGTAATTCAGGCGCGGCAGCATCTGATGAGGGGCGAGGGCATCGGGCAACAGTATCTGGTAATCACGCACCTCGCTGGTCAAATTCCAGTCACGCTGATAATAACCTGCGGTCAGGGATTGCATCAGCTGGTTATCGACTACGCTACCCACAGGCGGGGAGAAGTCGTTGAAGTAGTTGTAATCTTCATTGGCAACCCGGGTAAAATCGGTGCCAATCCGTACGCTACCTTCTTCCATGGTGGAGTTATGGCGTAAGTTGGCCAACCAGCGATGGCCTTGCTCGGGATTACTTTGCTGCGCCTTGCGATCTTCTCCCAAGAATTCGCCATAGAAGATGCCGTTGTGCTCGGGAGTCGGCATGTAGCGAAACTCGTTTTGCAACATGGTGCCCCGAGTCTCCATCACCCGGGGGGTGAAGGTGAGATCGTAGTTAGGGGCGATATTCCAGTAATAGGGGGTGCGGATCTCAAACCCCTCTTCGCCACCAAAGCTGAAAGTGGGGTAGAGGAGGCCGGATTTGCGTTCATCCTTGACCGGGAAGGTCATGTAGGGGGCGTAGAAGATGGGTATGCCATGCAGCCAGATGCTGGCATTCCAGGCTTCACCAAACACCTCATCCTGATTAATTTTGACCGAGCTGGCTTTCAGCCACCACATCTCCTGGCCAGGTGGACAGGTGGTAAACTGGGCGCCCTCCATCTCCAGCTCTTTTTTCTTGTCGTTTAGATTGATGCGCTTGGCCTTGCCTCGAGCAGGAGAGCTGTGTAGTTGATATTCGGCTTTATCCAGGCTCGACTGGCGGCTGGTGAGGTTGGAGTGCAAAACGTCATCGCTGCGCAGGGTTAGTTGGCCATCCTGGTAAAAAATATTGCCCTTGGCGGTGAGATCGCGGCTGGCCTGATCCAGTTCGGTGTAGTTGGAGTTCAGGGTGCGCAATCCCTGGAATACCTGCACATCGCCCCGGTAGATGGCTTTACCCTCTTTATTGGCTTCGGCGCTGTCGGCGTTGACCTCGACCGGTTGTTGATTGATATCGGCAGGGGTCGGTCGTGCAGCTGGCACATCGCTGTAACAGCGTTGATCGAATGCTCCCGCCCCCACAGCCGCTTCTGCACTGGCAGATGCCAGGATGCCAGAGGCTATCAGGGTGCAGGTCAATCCTAGGATGCGATGAGTCATGATCAGCTCTATGATTCCTGGCGGTCGGAAAACAAGCGTTCCGCCCATTGGCGGTGACCGCGGGTTGTGCTTTGCGGGCCATTATTTTATGTTAGCCAACAATCATAAAGCATTATTTCAATCAGGGCTAACGCCCCTGTTTTCCTACCCTATGAATCCAGACCGTTACCACCAGCTTACTCTGTGGGCACAAACCTGCCTTGCAGACTCAAGTGCGCAATTATTATTGATCTCTGGCGATGCCAGTTTTCGTCGTTATTACCGAGGTCACGGCCTGATTTGGGTCGATGCACCGCCGCAAACGGAGAAAAATCGGGAATTTGTGCGCAATGCCGCCGCATTGCACCTGGCGGGCATAGTCGCCCCCGAGGTCAAGGCGGTGGATTATGAGCAGGGCTTTCTTTGCGTGAGTGACTTAGGCGATTGCTCCTTATTGAGTCGGCTGAATAGCCACTCGGTCACGGCCTGGTATGCCAAGGCTATTGCGCTGTTGCCAAGTATCGCCCGGGTCAGTCTGGAGCTGGAGCCCTTTGATGCGGCCTTTATGGCGCGGGAAAACAGCATCTTCCCTGAGTGGTTACTGGCCACCCATCTGCAGCTGACGCTGACCCCAGGTGAGCGGCAACTGCTTGAGCGGACCTTTGCCCAGCTCACGGCCAATAACCTGGCCCAGCCTCAGGTGACCATGCATCGGGATTTTCACAGTCGCAACTTGATGGTGTTGCCCGACGATGGATTAGCTGTGATTGATTTTCAGGACATGGTTCGCGGGCCTTTGACCTATGACCTGCTCTCCTTGCTCAAGGATTGTTATGTCCGTTGGCCTGACGCCGTATTGGCGGAGGGATTGTCCCTGGGGTATCAGGGTTACGCCGAGGCGGGGTTGTTGGCTGGCTTGAGCCACGCGGAGTTTGCTCAGATGGCGGCCCTGACTGGCATGCAGCGCCATTTGAAGGCGGCGGGTATTTTCACCCGGTTACACCACCGAGATGGCAAGTCAGGCTACCTCAAGGATATTCCACGCACCTTGAGCTATGTCCAGCAGGTAGCTGAGGCGGATCCCGCCTTGGCTGACTTTGCCCAGTGGTTGGCCAGCCGAGTGTTACCCCATTTTGCCTATCAGCCAGAGGAGGCATCATGCGGGCTATGATCCTGGCTGCGGGGCGCGGTGAACGGATGCGTCCCTTGACTGATGCGTTACCCAAACCGTTGCTCTGTGTCGGCGGCAAGCCGCTGATTGTCCACCATATCGAGAAACTGGCTCGCGCCGGGATCTGTGAATTGGTCATCAACCATGCCTGGCAGGGTGACAAGCTGGAGGCGGCGTTGGGTGATGGTCATGCCTTCGGCGTGAATATCCAGTGGTCGCCAGAGCCCGCAGGAGGATTGGAAACGGCAGGAGGCATACGCCAAGCCCTGCCTCTGCTCGGGGAGGCGCCTTTTTTGGTGGTGAATGGTGATATCTGGCTCGATTGTGATTATGCGCCCTTTGCGCAGCCACAATTGACCAGTCAGTTGGCTCATCTATGGCTGGTGGATAACCCGCCCCAGCATCCAGACGGGGATTTTGCCCTGCAGGCTGGGCGCGTGATTGATGAGAAGGGGCTGACCTTCAGTGGGGTGGCCCAGTACCATCCGCGCGCCTTTGCTTTGGTGCCGCCAGGCAAGGTGCCGCTACTGCCCTGGTTTCGACGTTGGATTGCGGCCGGTGAGGTGACGGGCACGTATCTGCCGGCCGAATGGCGCGACATTGGCACTCCCGCGCGCTTGGCTGAATTGGATGACTATCTACAAGCGGCTGAGCAGCCAGTGGGTAGCCGATGAATTACAAGGGCAAGTTGGTTGGTTTTCTGCTGGGGTTCTGGATTGGGCACCTGGTCGGTGCCTTGCTTGGACTCTGGCTGGGGCATCTCTACGATCAAGGGCTGCAGCGGCGACGGGGCTTTGGTTTTAGTCGAGCCCCCTCCCGGCAGGAGCAGGCTCTATTTTTTCACGCCACGTTTGCCGTGATGGGACATATCGCCAAGGCGGCGGGGCGGGTCAGTGAGCAACAGATCCTTATGGCCAGCCAATTTATGGATCGGATGCAGTTACAGGGGGAGTTGAAGCGCGAGGCCCAGGAGTCGTTTCGTCAGGGCAAGTCAGCTGAGTTTCCCCTGGAGCCGACCTTGCGCACCTTTCGTCAGGCCTGTCGTGGGCAGATGGATTTGCTGCGGGTGTTTATGGAGATCCAGTTGCAGGCGGCGTTCGCCGATGGGGCGCTGCAGGGCGAACAGCGGGTCAAATTGCTGGAGATCGCCGAGCTGCTGGGTTTTTCCCGCTGGGAATTGGAGCAGTTTCTGGCCATGGCCGAGGCCGAGGTCAGCTTTGGTCGTTACCATCAGCAATCTCAGGGTAGCGAGCGACGCAACGGCTCGCCCCCACCGACTCGGGATCGCTTAAAAGATGCCTATGTTTTGCTGGGGGTGAATTCAGAGGTCAGCGATGGCGAGTTGAAGAAGGCCTATCGCAAACAGATGAGTAAGCATCACCCGGATAAGCTGGCTTCCCAAGGTCTGCCGCCGGAGATGATGAACATGGCCAAGGAGAAGACTCAGGAGATACAGCAGGCCTGGGAGCTCATCAAGCAGGCTCGCGGCATTCGTTAACCCTGAGCTCATCAAGCAGGCTCGCGGCATTCGTTAACCCTGAGCTCAGTGGCTGTTTATCCTGGCCAGAGTCATGAGCTAGACGATTCGCCGCACCGGGTTACCCGCCACAAAGCGAGCCACATTCTCCATGACCTGATTGGCCAGGCTCTGCATGGCTTCATCGCTGGCCCAGGCCACATGGGGCGTCAAAATAAAATTGGGCAGGAGTAGGGCGCGCAACAGGGGGTCTCCGGCTTGCGGCGGCTCTCTGCCCGCCACATCACTGGCGGCTCCTGCCAGCTTGCCGGACTCCAATGCTTGCAACAGCGCCAACTCATCCACCAAACCGCCTCGAGCCGTGTTGATCAGCAGGGCGGTGGGTTTCATCAGCGCTAGTTCCTGGGCACCTATCATACCGCGGGTCTCCTCGTTCAGTGGGCAATGGAGCGAGAGTACATCCGCCGTGGTGAGTAGTTCAGCAAAGGGTAGGTAGGCCAGTGGCTCACCGTTATCCAGTGGACGCTGAGATCCATGACGACGCTCGGCAAAGTAGACCTCCATGCCCAGAGCCGTACCCAATCTAGCCATGGCTTGACCCAGTGAACCTCTGCCGATAAGCCCCAATCTTTTGCCTGCCAAGTCATGGAGGCTGGGGCCGAAATAGCAGAAGTGGGGGCTCTGTTGCCAGGCTCCCGCCTTGAGGGCCTGCTGATAGGGCAACAGATTGCGCGTCAGAGCCAGCATCAGGGCCAAAGTATGCTCGACCACGGCGTGAACCGCATAGCCCTGCACGTTACACAGCGTGATGCCTCGAGCGCGACAGGCAGCCAGATCCACATTATCTGTGCCGGTGGCGGCCACCACTATCAGCCTGAGCTCAGGCAGCGCCGCCAGTTCCTTATCCCCCAACCGCACCTTGTTGACTATGGCTATGCTGGCCTGTTGCAGGCGGGGTACCACCTCATCCGGGAGGGTGCACTCATACTCCTGCCAAGTGTGGGCAAAGGGCAGCGCTGGTAGCTGGATGCGCTCTGGCAGGGTGGCACGGTCGAGAAAGACAATATGCTGTGACATGGTGATCCTGTAATGGGCGACGGCGGCTGGTATCGCTATTTCCACCCGAGGGCATTGAGCCAACCAGCGACCTGAGTCAGACGCTCCTCGCGGTTCAGTAGTGGTGTTTGACGCCAATTGAGTTTGTTATTCTGTTTGCAGGCCTGTTGTCGTTCTCTGGCGGCTTGATCCAGCCAATTGACCCGTCCAGGTTGATAGAGATCCAACACCGGCATGCTGGTCATGGCGAGCTCACTGGCCAAGATCTCATTGGCATCCTGGGCGGGATAAAAGGCATCGACCAGGATCAGGGCATCGGGTGGGGTAATCGCTTCGGTGGCGAGCAGGCCACTCAGCCAGACTGCACTGCTGCCGGCGGCGACCATCAACTGATAGCCGCTTGGGTCACCACTGTTGCTCTGCAAGTCCGAGAGCTGTTGCTGCCACTGCTGGCGAAATTGTTTGATGGCGGCTTTATCCTGCTCGGCATTGGGATCCAGATCCTGCTGCTTGGGGTTGGGCAGCAGGATCAGGGTGTCAAAGCCCAGTTCATTCAGGTGGCGGGAGAAGGGCAGCATATCGGCTACCTGCTGCCAGTCGGGGAGTAGCAGGGCTAGGCCGAGTCGATACCCTTGATCGCTCTTATGCAGCAGTGTCAGTTGGTTGCCGATCTGCTTGGCTTCTCCCGCCTCCTGCCAATCTTTGGCTTGCCAATAGAGTTCGGGATCGGGTGCTGTGGCCACGGCGGCTGACGGGGCGGCCCAGAGCTGAGAGCAGAAGCAACAGCAGAGCAACAAAAGAATACGCATGCCAAACTCCTTGGGGATCCGGGGAGATAATAGGCCCATCCTCGTTTGGGAGGAAGAGCCCGTACATCTGGCTGACTAAAGGGGAAAGGGGGCGGGCGCCTCGAAGGTCAGACGCTGTCCCGTCATCGGATGATTGAAGCGCAGCATGGCGGCATGCAGATAGAGGTGGGGGGCGGCCGCTTGGGCGTCTGCCGGAGCATAGAGATGATCGCCCAGTATGGGGTGACCTATCTCCATCATGTGGACTCGAAGTTGATGCGAGCGACCCGTGATGGGTTTGAGCTTCATCAAGCTGCGATCCGCTTCCACCCGCTGGCAGATGTAGTGGGTGATGGCTCGGCGGCCATGTTCATAGTTGACCTGCTGACGTGGGCGATTCTCCCAATCTACACACAGAGGCAAATCTATGGTGCCTTCGAGTTTTTCCACTTGGCCCCATACCCAGGCGTAATAGTACTTTTCCGTGACGCGATCCTGAAACTGGCGGCCCAGGGCGCTGGTGGCCTCCGGTGTCTTGGCGACCACCATGATCCCTGAGGTGCCCATATCCAGCCGATGCACGGCACCGCCACTGGGATAGAGACTCTTGACTCGGGAGGCTATGCTGTCGAAGTGCTCTACCGCCTTGCCCGGCACACTCAGAATGCCACTGGGCTTGTTGACGACCATGATCTGCTCATCCTCGAACAAGATGTCGAGGAAGGGCTCTTGGGGCGGGTCGTAATGGAAAGTACTCATGCTCTTCTCACAGTTAGCGGGGCAGCAGGCTGCCCCTGACGTAGTCATTATCCTAGTTATGGGTCACGACCACAAAACGTACCGCATCCAGCTTGAGCTGGGTCTGATCTAGCAGATGATTCAGCTCCGCCTGCAACTCCTGCAGATGAAGCACCTCACTCTCCCGTACCGATGGATTCACCGCTTTTAGCGCCGTGAGCCGAGTCAAGTCGGCACCCAGGGTCTGCGTCATGCGCTCGCGCGCTTCGGCGACTATGGTGGTCAGTCGGGGAGCTGCCACTGTCTCGGCCTGAGCGATCAGGCCGTGGATGATGGCTTGAGACGCTCCGACCAACTTGCTGCCCAGATGGCGATTGACCGGGCTCAACTGCCGATCGAAGGCCTCGAAGTTTACCTTCTCTGCCAGGTTGTTGCCGTTCTTATCCAGTAGCACGCGGATGGGGGTGGGGGGCAGGAAGCGATAGAGCTGTGAGTGACTGGCCGATTCGGCCACGAAGATCAGCTCAAGCAGTATGGCGCCAGCGGGCAGCGTCTTGTTTTTCAACAGCGCTACCGAGCTGGAGCCGATCTCGGAACCCAGGATCAGATCTATGCCACCCCGGATCAGCGGGTGATCCCAGGTCACGAAGGTGAGATCGTCCCGGCTGAGCGCGGTTTCCCGCTCGAAGGTGATGGTCATGCCATCGTCCGGCAAGCCCGGAAAACTGGGCACTAGCATATGATCGCCCGGCGTCAGCACTATGGCATCTTCCCCTCTGTCATCCTGCTGGATGCCTATGTCATCAAATAGTTGCAGGGCAAAGCTGATGAGGCTGGTGTCGTCGTCCTCTTCGGCCAATTGCAGTACCAGTTCCTGGGCGGCTTGCCCTCCGCCGGAGTGGATCTCTAGCAGACGATCGCGCCCCTGCTCCAGTTTGGCCTTGAGGGCTTCATGCTGGGAGCGGGTTTGGCTAAATAGCGGCTCGAGCAGGGCTTCATCGGTGACGTTGTCGGCCAACAGCGTGAAGAGATCCTCCCGCACTGCTTCAAAGACCACGCGACCGGTGGGACAGGTCTCTTCGAAGGCGTTGAGCCCCAGGTGATACCAGTTCTGCAGTGTCTCTTGAGCCGTGCCTTGCAGATAAGGAACATGGATCTCCACCACGTTGCGCTGGCCGATGCGATCCAGCCGTCCAATCCGCTGCTCCAGCAGATCGGGGTTGAGGGGAAGATCAAAGAGCACCAGATGGCGGGCAAATTGGAAGTTACGCCCTTCCGAGCCGATCTCGGAGCAGAGCATGACCTGGGCGCCAGCCTCTTCCTGAGCAAAGTAGGCGGCGGCCTTGTCACGATCCAGCAGGGACATCTCTTCGTGGAAGACTGAGCCGCGGATCCCCTCGCGGGTGCGGAGGGCATTTTCCAGAGTCAGAGCCGTGTTGGCTTCGGAGCAGATCACCAGCACCTTGTCATTGCGGGCGCTTTTGAGCAGGGAGAGCAGCCAATCGACACGAGGATCAAACTGGGTCCAGGTGGCAGCTTCCCCCTCAAATTGCTGATAGATCTTTTCCGGATAGAGATAGCGGCGAGCCCGGGTATCGGCATCGCCGGTATTGCCACCCATCATGCCCATCACCTTGATGGCCGTCTTGTACTGCTCAGGCAGGGGCATGGCATAGAGGTTGAGATGGCGTTCGGGAAAGCCTTGAATGGCGGCGCGGGTGTTGCGAAACAGTATGCGTCCCGTGCCGTGGCGGTCCAATAGTTGGTGCAAAACGCGTTCACGCTGACTAGGCTCTGCTAGTTCACTCAACTGGGTGTCACCCAAACAATCACTCAACAACAGCTGATCTTCCGCCTGAAGCTGTGTGCCATCTAACAGCTTTTGTGCGACTTCGGCGATTTGGCCGTAGGCTTGCTCTTCCGCCTGGAAGCTGGCGTAGTCATAGAAACGCTCAGGATCCAGGAGGCGTAGACGCGCGAAATGACTCTGATGGCCCAGTTGATCCGGTGTCGCGGTCAGCAGCAGCACCCCTGGGGTATCTTCAGCCAGGGCTTCAACGATCTGGTAGGCTCGGCTGGGAGTCTCATCATTCCACTCCAGATGATGGGCTTCATCTACTACCAGCAGATCCCATTCGGCGGCATGCAATTCATCAAAGCGAGCACGCTTCTTGCGCAACCACTCCAGGCTGCAGATCACCAGTTGTTCGGTTTCGAAGGGATTTTCCGCATCGTGTGCTGATTCCACACAGCGCTCTTCATCAAACAGGGAAAAAGCCAGATTAAAGCGCCGCAACATCTCCACCAACCACTGATGCTGCAGTGACTCTGGCACCAGGATCAGCACCCGCTGGGCGCGACCAGATAACAGCTGCTGATAGATGATCATGCCTGCTTCTATGGTCTTGCCGAGCCCGACCTCATCGGCCAGCAGCACCCGAGGGGCATGACGATGACCGACTTCGCGGGCTATGTGCAGTTGATGGGGGATGAGGCTGACTCGCCCTCCGGCCAGGCCGCGGGTCTCGCTGCGGCGGCGTGCATGCTGATGATTGAGAGCCTGATAGCGCAAAGAGAAGCGAGAGAGGCGGTCGATCTGACCAGCAAAGAGCCGATCTTGCGGTTTATTGAATTTAAGGAAGTTACTTAAGAACACCTCCTTGAGGCTGGTTGCCTCCTGGGTATCCTGCCGTATGCCACTATATATAAGCAGGCCTCCGACTTCATCCACTGCGGAGACAGTCAGTTGCCACTCTTCGTGGCTGGTAATGAGATCTCCCGGGTGATATTGCACACGGGTTACAGGGGCATCATCCTTGGCATAAATTCGATTCTCGCCGCTGGCGGGAAACAGCAGGGTGACCATGCGTCCCTCGATAGCAACCACAGTACCAAGACCCAGATCTGTCTCGGTATCACTAATCCAACGCTGGCCAAGTGCAAAAGGCATCAACAACTCCAAAACCACAAAATTACTAAGAGAAAAAAGGCGCGCCATGTTACCCGAAGTGTCTGGTGCGATCATCTGGCGCTTGCTGCTTTTCGCCCGGTTAGGAATATGGTGATTCCTCGGGCTTAGCCGACGAGAGCATGTGAGCGTCTTATTAAGGATAGAGTAAGTCGCATTATGGAACCGCCGATGCGAGCCTAAAACCATCACAGAGGGCCTATTTCATTGCGTGAGGAACACAGCACAAACGCTTGATGGACCGGTAGTGCCGATTTTTTCGGCTCCTAGTCATGGATTTGGTGGCTATTTGAGCGAACGGTAGTGAGTTTCAGTTTTTTAGCTATTTTT